>JACPDD010000009.1 GCA_016184205.1 Candidatus Levyibacteriota bacterium
ACTGTAGCAACAAAGAAAATACAATCGTACGCATTTATAGAATAGTTTGGAAAAACCTAAAGAGAAATTCATATTTAGCAAATAGCTTGGCAAACATTGAAGTATTAGATTTAGCGTCTAATGAAAAAATTATCTTACCTTTATATCTATTGCACAAAAGAGCTTATAAATTACGTGTAACCACAAAATTTAATGTGAGAGGAACATCTGATGAGAGAATATTAAGTGAAAGGGAAGAAATAATGCCAGGATCCAGAATTTTTTTACCAAAGCACAGATATGAATTGTGCTTTGAAGATATTGATGGTAATTTTTTTGACCAACGAGGCAAGTTAGTGAATTTAGAAGAAGCAGATTTATGGTGGACTTTAGAAAACACATTTACATATTTGAAAGATTGGGACATTTTTCCATTTTTCAAACACTCGATTATGATTACCAAATCAAAAATAAAATTTTTTCTTAAAGTAACTCTTTGGAATCTAGGACTTTAAAGTCTTGACTCCAAGTGCATATTGCATCGGCTAGGAAACTTTGGTAAATTGTAACGAGCTAATGGCAGAACGTCACCAAGAATATCAATATTTGGATTTGCTAAAAGACATCCTTAAGAATTGTGAGAGGAAAAAGGTCCATAATGTGAAAGTTGGAACTAAAAATGTTTTTGGCCGCCAAATAAGATTCGATCTTTCAAAAGGATTTCCGCTTTTAACCACAAAAGATAACAATGTTCACATTTGGGATGAATGGGGATACAAAAAATACTTAGAAAAAATTTCTAAGCTAAAAACTAAAGCTTTGTCTATGGATGAATATTTAGGCAAAATTAGGACAGATAATAAATTCGCAAAAGTTTATGGAGAACTTGGTCCTGTTTATGGCGTGCAGTGGAGAAAATGGAAAACGTCAGACGGAAGAGTTGTAGACCAGCTTAAGTGGGCAATCGAAAGATTGAGGCTTAATCCAGAACGAAGACACTACTTAGTCTCGGCTTGGAACCCTGAATTTATATATGAAATGGCTGCTTCTAGGGAAAAGGCTCAAGTTTTGCCTCCATGCCACACTTTTTTCCACTTTTATGTCGCAAATGGCAGATTGTCGTGCCAGCTTTACCAAAGGAGTGCCGATATGTTTTTGGGTGTGCCATTTAATATTGCGTCATATGCACTGTTGACTCTCATAATTGCTCATGTAACAGGATATAAGCCAGGATTTTTTGTTCATACGTTTGGAGATGCTCATATATATGATAACCACGTCGCCCAAGTTAAAGAACAGCTTAAAAGAAAGCCTCACAAATTTCCGAAAATACGACTTAATTCGAAAATAAAAGACATTGATAATCTTAAATTTGAAGACATCGAACTTATTGAATATAAACCATACCCGCCAATTAAAGGAGAAGTGGCGGTTGTAGGCGGTTTTTCGTAGAATAATTGAAAAAAGATAAAATGAATAAACCAATAGTTAGTATGATTGTTGCGGTTGGAGAAAACAGGGAAATGGGAAAAGACAATGATTTGCCTTGGGGAAGAGCACTGCCAACTGACATGAAAAGATTCAGAGACAAAATCCGTGGGCATACTATAATTTCCGGAAGAAGAACTTTTGAATCTATGGGCAGCAAACCATTGCCAAACAGGACAAACATAATAATTTCGCGGGAGCCGAATTATAAGCCGGAAGGCGTAATAGTTGTTGACTCGGTAGAAAAAGCAATCGAAGAAGCAAAAAAACATGAAAAGGAAGCCGCCTCCGCCAAAGGCTCCGGCGAGCCAGGAGAGATTTTTGTAATCGGCGGCGGAAAGATTTTTGAGCTATCAATGCCTTACGCCGATAAATTGTATTTGACCCTAATACACGCAAAGTTTCCCGAGGCAGATACTTTTTTCCCGGATTATTCTGATTTTAAAAAAGAAGTTTGCAGGGAAGAAGTTTCCGAAAACGGATACACCTACGAGTTCATTGACCTTGTAAGATAAGCAGTTGTATACTAGACGTACAATGAGCCAGCTTAAAAATTCAGATCCTCAAGTTTTTGAATTAATAAAAGAAGAGGAAATCCGTCAAAAAGAAGTTTTGGAAATGATTCCCTCGGAAAACTATACCTCGGCCGCAGTTATGGAAGCTTTGGGAAGTGTTCTTACAAACAAATACTCAGAAGGTTACCCAAAGAAGAGATACTACCAAGGAAATAAAATCGTAGACAGCGTTGAAACTCTGGCCCAAGAGCGTGCTAAAAAGCTTTTTGGCGTACCATATGTAAATGTGCAGCCATATTCCGGAAGTCCTGCGAATGCTGAGATTTACATGAGCTTGCTGGAGCCTTTAAAAGACAAGATTATGGGTCTTTCTCTTGCTTTCGGAGGACATTTAACGCATGGGGCGCCGGTTTCCTTCTCCGGAAAATATTTTAAAACAGTCGCCTATGAGCTCAGTGAGCACGGACTTTTGGATTACGATAAGATTTTTGAAATTGCAAAAAGCGAAAGACCAAAAATTATAGTTTGCGGAGCAACAGCATACCCAAGAATTATAGACTTTAAAAAGTTTGGAGAAATCGCAGATGAAGTTGAGGCGTTTCTGCTTGCGGATATCTCCCATATTGCAGGGCTAATTGTGGCAGGTGTCCATCCATCGCCCGCCCCGTATGCGGACATTATCATGACCACGACACACAAAACCCTACGTGGCCCAAGAGGTGCAATGATTATGGTGACGGAGAAGGGACTTTTGGAAGATACAGAGCTTGCTGAAAAGATTGATAAGGCGGTATTTCCTGGATTCCAAGGAGGGCCTCATGATAACCAGACAGCAGCAATTGCAGTGGCTTTAGAGGAGGCAGGAAAGCCTGAATTTCAAAAATATGGGCAGCAGGTTGTAAAAAACGCAAAAGCACTAGCTTTAGAGCTTAAAAAATTTGATTTTGACATGGTAAGCGGCGGAACAGATAACCATTTAATTTTGATTGACCTTGGGAGTAAAAAAGTAAACGGAGCAGTGGCCGCGTACGCTCTGGAAGTTGCCGGAATTGTGGTAAATAAAAATGCGGTTCCAAATGATACTATGCCGCCATTTTATCCCTCTGGAATTCGCCTTGGAACTCCGGCAATAACAACAAGAGGAATGAAAGAGCGGGAAATGGTAAAAATTGCCGCATGGATTAATACTGTTTTAAATGAAGTTCATGGGGAGCAGGTTCCGGATACAAAAGAAACAAGGTCAGCATTCTGGAAGATATTTAGAACAAAAGCAAAGGAAAACGAAAATCTTTTGAAGATTGCAGGAGAAATAAAGGAATTAACTCAAAAATTTCCTTTACCCTAGCATGAGCTCAAAGGAGGCAGAGCTAAGAAGGTTTGTAAAACAGGAGCTTTCTGGACTTAGCCCTTATTTGGGAGAAGGTCTGGAGGCGGCAAGCGATTGGGTGGAGTTAGATATTATAGCTGCTGAGGCAAAATTTGTCCCAAAACACCCTCCTAAAAGATCGCCAAGGTGGTTTGAAACAAATCGAAGTAATAGCGCAAAAGGTCATACTCGTAAAGAACATACTACGGAGATGCTTGCATCCAAGCCGAATTTAAGAGCTAGGATGTTAGAACAAGACGAAAGATTCGACCGATTAAAAAGGGGCGGACGGCTTACTACGCAATGGAGAAGATACGGCAGTAGAAGAGGGCTGTAGTTTTGTAGATTCTTGTTTTTAACCTTAGCTTCTGCTAGAATACATAAATCACACACGCTTGGTTTTAATCTTTGTAAAAATTGCCAAGCGGAGGAAGCCCTCCTACGCATAAAGCTTCGGAAGGGTAAAGATTATTATGAGACAGGTTACACTTGAGCAGTTACTTTCGGCCGGATGCCATTTTGGACATCAGATAACCAGACAAAACCCTAAAGCACGCGACTTTATTTTTGAAAGCCGCGACAATATCCACATTATTGACCTTGCCAAAACTAAAGTTGGGCTTGAAGAAGCAGCTGCTTTTATTCGCGAACTTGGAACAATAGCAGGAAGTAGCATGATTGTTATTGGTACAAAAAGACAAGCACAGGCCCCAGTTGTTGCCCAAGTTAAAAGAGCAGAAGATGAAGGTGCATCCGAAGGGCTATTTTCAGTTACAAACCGCTGGATTGGCGGACTTCTTACAAATTTCCAGGAAGTTTCCAAAAATTTTGAAAAGCTTTCGGATTTATCAAGTAAATTAGTAAGTGACGAGGAAAAATCCAAGTACACTAAAAAAGAAGTGGGAGATTGGGCAAAAGAAAAACAAAAACTTGAGAACTTTTACGGCGGGGTAGCTAATATGAAAAAGACTCCAGACGCACTTTTTATAATTGATACACACCTTGAAAATCTAGCTGTAAGAGAAGCAAGAGCGATGGGCATTGCGACGGTTGGAATTGTTGATACAAATGCAGATCCCGAGGTTATAGACTATGTAATTCCTGCAAACGATGATGCAGTAGGTAGCGTAGAACTTCTTGTAAGTTATATAATGGACGCATGGATTGAAGGCCGCAAGGATTTGAAGAATAAGACCCAAAAGGAAGAAGCAAAAGTAGCGTCGGACAAAAAGAAAGAAGAGAAAACTAAAGAAAAACCTGCAACCACAGAGAACACTGAAAAAAAGAAAAAGCCAATTAAGACAGCTGTAAAACGTGGCAGTAAATAATAAATATTTATTCAGTGAGCTTGGTTCGGAATTAGTTGAAAAGCTATATCAAAGAGCACTCAGAATTGAACTATTGAAAAACGAAATGCAGTTTAATAGGGAAAAAAGAATCAGTATGAAATATCAAGGGGTTAATATAGGATTTGATAAGGTAGACTTCGATGTTGAAGAAAAAGTGCTAGTTGAACTCAAGGCTGTATCAGAATTGAATGACATTCATATGGCGCAAATGATATCATATCTTAAGTCATCTGGAAGAAGAATTGGATTATTGCTAAACTTTGCAAAATTAAGACTTGAAATAAAGAGAATAGCTGTGTAATTAGCATTATCAGTGGTTGCAAGAAAAATATGAAAGCAGATATAAAACTTCTCAAAAAATTGCGTGAGCAAACTCAAGTTTCAATAGCCGATGTTAGACATGCTTTGGAAGAATCGGATAATGATTACAAGAAAGCTCTTATCTTGCTCAAGGACAAGGGAATAGAAAAAGCTAGGAAAAAATCCGATCGTGAAACCTCGCAGGGAGTAGTTGAATCATATATTCATCAAAATGGCCGAGTAGGAGCTATGGTTGAACTCCTTTGTGAGACGGATTTTGTAGCAAGAACAGATGAATTTAAAAATCTGGCACATGAAATAGGAATGCAGGTTGCCGCAATGAAGCCAAAAAACGTTGAAAGCCTTTTAAAACAGGAATATATCCGCGACACATCCTTAACCATTGATAAACTTATTAAATCCGCAATTGGAAAACTGGGCGAAAACATTGTTATTAAAAGATTCAAAGTTTTTGAAATAGGAGAAGACTAGTAGTATTTGCTTATGGATTCTGTAGTTTCCAAAGCGCGGGAGAAGATGCAAAAGATTCTGGAAGTTTTAAGATCTGACCTTTCTACAGTTAGGACCGGACGGGCAGCGCCTTCACTTGTTGAAAACATTGTAGTTTCGGCTTATGGCGGCAGCGCAAGACTTAAAGTAATGGAACTTGCAACTATTACTTGCCCCGACTCTCAGACTTTAGCTGTTACTCCTTTTGACGGTTCTATTATTGGTGAAATTCAAAAAGGAATAATAGAGTCCGGCTCCGGCCTAAATCCAGTGATTGACGGACAGCTCATAAGAATTGCAGTTCCAATGCTTTCGGAGGAGAGAAGGCAGGAGTTAATAAAACTTATGAAGCAAAAACTTGAAAATGGAAGAATTATGGTGCGTCAGGCAAGGCATGAGGCAATGGAAGAAGTTAAAAAGCAGCATAATGAAAAGACAATCGGAGAAGATGATATGGTGAGACTTGAAAAAGAAATACAAAAAGCAACAGATGATACAATGCTTAAAATTGATGAGATGGGGAAGCGCAAGGAAGAAGAACTGATGCAAATCTAGGGAAGCATTGTTAAATTGTTTCATTGTTGCGAGCCTTGCTCGCTCATTGTTTCTTAGCGAAATTTGTTATCATGGAGATTTTAATTTTCATATTGATTTTGACAGTGCTTGTTCTTGTTCATGAAGCTGGGCATTTTTTTGTTGCAAAAAAGCTTGGGATAAAAGTTGAAGAATTCGGCTTTGGAATTCCACCAAGAGCATTTTCGCTAAAAAGAGGCGAGACTGTCTACTCTATAAATTGGCTGCCAATTGGGGGATTTGTAAAACTTTACGGCGAAGACAGCGCAGGCGGGGGGAAAGTAAAGCCATAAGCCACCAGCCACCAGCCATCAGTAGATTTGAAGCGGGCGTTTTTTGCAAGGCCGCCATGGCAAAGAGGCATTGTTATAGTAGCTGGCGTTGTGATGAACTTTGTCTTGGCAGTTGTAATAATTTCTTATCTTTTTGGAGTTTCAGGAGTTCCAGTTCCCGGAGACAAGGTGATTGTTACAGGCGTTTCATCTTCTTCCCCTGCCCAGAAAGCAGGCCTTTCACAGGGAGATACAGTTTTATCCGTAAATAATGTTGCCATTAAAACACCAACGCAGTTAACAGATTATACCAAGAGGCATTTGGGAGAGGAGCTTGAGGTAGTTGTGCAGAAGAAAAATGGGCAGACCAAGGAGGTTTCACTTACTCCGCGCAAAGCTTATCCTGAAGGACAAGGGCCAATTGGAGTAAGCGTTGCGTCAAATACGCTCATAAAGAAATACCCTTGGTATCAGGCGCCAATCATTGGGACCCAAGAAGCCTTAAAAACTTCCTGGATGATTGCATCAAGCATTGGCTCCACACTTTTTCAATTAGTTACAAAAGCGCAAGTTCCTCAGGGTGTTGCCGGTCCTGTTGGAATAGCACAGCTTACAGGGCAATTTGTTCAAGTAGGTCCAATGGCAGTTTTGTCTTTGGTTTCTGTTATTTCTCTAAATCTGGCAGTTTTAAATATTTTACCAATTCCTGCACTTGATGGAGGAAGATTATTCTTTATTTTAATAGAAGCGGTTACCAGAAAAAAAGTCAGCCAGAAGTATGAAAGTTATGCTCATGCCGCGGGAATGGCTTTGCTTTTGGGGCTAATTGCGCTTATTACATTTCACGATATTATTAGAATTTTTAGCGGCGAGCCTCTTCTGCCAAAGTAGTACTTATTCTTCCCGCTCTTTTCTTGAATTTTCCAGTTCAGCATTTCTTAAAAGGCTATGTGTAATAGTTATTAACTTTGCTGTTGCCATAACTTGGCATAACATATTTATACAATCCATGCGTTCACTTTTCGTCCTTTTTCTTTTAAGAAATTCATGTGAAAGATCTATTACTTGATTTGGTGTTGTTATTGCAATTCCCACATCATCCCTTTCGGGACTATCCATGTGTGAAGTTACAATTTCCGCTAGCGCCGCAGGTTGAAAAAACCTGGGCTCAAAGCTCATTTGGGCCTTGTTTAAATCTCTATTAACAAATGGCTCCAGATTAGGATGCAGGCTTTCCGTCATAGCATAAAAAAAGATTATACAAGAATTTTTTGGAAAGTGCTATACTCTTTTCATGTCATGAGATATTCTAAGTTGTTTGGGAAAACTGTAAAAAATGCGCCAAAAGATGAGACTTCTGTTAATGCAAAGCTTTTGACCCAAGCCGGTTTTATAAGAAAAGAAGTTGCTGGTGTTTATAATTTTTTGCCGCTGGGGCTTAGAGTTGTCAATAAGATATCAAACATAGTGCGGGAAGAAATGGACGCGGTCGGTGGGCAAGAACTTTTACTTTCCGCTATTCAAAATAAAGAAAGTTGGGAAAAAACCGGCAGATGGGAAAGCTTTGATGTACTTTTTAAAATCGCCAGCCAATTTGAAAAAGAATATGCGCTTGGCCCAACGCATGAAGAAGTTCTTGTTCCGCTTGCGCAAGAATTTATCCTTTCTTACAAGGATTTACCTTTATATGTTTACCAAATCCAAACTAAATTTAGAGATGAAGCGCGTGCCAAGGCAGGGCTGCTTCGCGGGCGGGAGTTTTTGATGAAAGATTTTTATTCTTTCCATGAGTCGCAGGAAGACCTTGATGCATATTATGAAAAAATGAAAGGCGCGTATAAAAAAGCATACGAACGAATGGGACTAAGCGCTATTGAAACCAAAGCGGGCGGGGGAACTTTTTCTGATTTTTCCCATGAGTATCAAGTTGTAACGGATGCCGGGGAGGATGAAATTATTTATTGTTCAGGAGGAGATTTTTCCGAAAATTCGGAAATTGCAAAAGTGGCGGAAGGAAAACAATGTGACCTGGGACACGGACCTTTAAAAAAGTCAAAATCTATTGAGGTAGGAAACATTTTCCCTATCGGCGACAAGTTCTCTCGAGCGGCGAAGCGGGTTCTGGAACCGAGCCTTGGGCAAAAGAAGTTTACAAAAGATTAACCGGAGCCGGCGTTGAGGTACTTTGGGATGAGCGGGAAAATGCATCGGCTGGGGAAAAATTTGCAGATGCGGATCTTATAGGAATTCCTGTACGTCTGGTTGTTTCCGCAAAGCTTGGAAAAGGTAAAATTGAAGTAAAAAATAGACATGAGAATGAATCAAAGATAATGGGAATTGACGATGTTTTGGCTTATTTTTGCCAAGATTGTAAGTAAGCTTAGGGAAGAAACGGGAGGCTTGCGCCGAATATTTTTACCCACACCAGAGTATAGACCGCAAGGAAAACTACTATTCCCACAACCATAACTATGGGTGAAATTTGTCCCGCCTTTTTCTTTGAACTGAAAACTTGCGAATTTGAGGCATCGACTATTGGTTCCTGCGGCGCTTGAACAGTTACGATTTCTTCTTTTGCCGGGACTTCCACAGTTTGGGAAGCCGGCTGTTGTGGTGTAAAAACTTGAGACTGTCCCTCAGAGGGAGCCGGGCTAGCAGCTTGCGCTGGAGGCGGAGGCAGTGGCGCAGATGATTGCTGCTCTTGTGAGGTAGTTTGGGTAGGCGGAACTCCCTGAATGGGAGTGTTCATTACGCGATTATATGTTTCCTGAAGTTTGGGGTTAAGGCCTGCAAGCTGATTATCCATAGGCAGTAACTTATTATAGCCTTTTTTAAGCTGTTTTTGTCAAGCCCATCTATCTTCTTTTGCGTCGGCAAAGCATTTTCTCTTTCTTTTGTCCGCCAAAAGAAGCAAAAGCTCGTTCGCAGGAAAGTCGCGCTAAAATTATTTCGTTCGTTTGTCGGCTGATAACGGTCCACGCCTGTCAAGCAGGCGAGCTCCTTCCAGTCCGCTCCCTCCGAATCCACGGGTTCCCCCTGACAGCTCACTTCATTATTTTTAACTAGTGGCTAGTCGCTAATTGCTAGTTAATGTATAATAATGGATATGAAAATTGTTGTTACTCATAGCTCGCCGGATATGGATGCAATAACTTCTGTTTGGCTAATAAAGCGATATTTGCCCGGCTGGGAAGAGGCAAGCGTCCAATTCGTCCCCGCTGGGGAGCGACTTGGAAATCTCAAATCTCAAATCTCAAATCTCAAATCTCCCATTGAAAATATAAACGGCAATGAAGTCATTCATGTTGATACGGGTTTGGGTCCGCTGGATCATCATCAGATAGAGTCGGACAAAGTTTGCGGAGCAAGCCTGACGTTTGACTTTGTCAAACGAACTCACAACTCACAACTTGCAACTAACAACTCGGAAAGAATTAAAGACAAGATAGAAGCCATCCAGAGGATAGTAAAAGTTGTAGTGGACATTGACCATTTCAAAGAAGTTTTTTGGAAAGATGCAATGGCAGATTATCACGAATTTTCTCTAGTCAATATTTTGGATGGGCTTAAACTTCAGAGGCCAGGTGAGGACGCGTTTTACGTAGAGTTTGTAATGCAAAATCTTGACGCGCTTTTGCATGAATTTGAGAACAGAATTTGGGCGGAACAGGAAATTAAAACAAACGGAAAGGAATTTAAAACTCGATTTGGTAAGGCAATCGGATTTGAAACTTTAAACGATACCGTTATAAAACTTTCGCAAAAAATGGGACATGTTTTAGTAGTACGCAAAGATCCAAGAAAAGGATATGTGAGAATTAAAGCAAGTCCTGATTCAAAAATCGACTTAACATTGGCTTATGAACAATTTAAGAAAATTGATCCTGCCGCGACCTGGTTTTTGCATGTAAGCAGGCGAATGCTCTTAAACGGTTCGGTTAAAAATCCAAAGATGAGGGCGACCTCGCTACCGCTCGGTGATATAATCAAAGTGCTTGAGCAGATATGAAGAATTGTATTTTCTGTAAAATTGCAAAGGGAGAAATTCCTAAAAAGTTTGGGTACCAGGACAAAGACATAATGGTTTTTGATGATATAAATCCCCTTGCTCCCATCCATATCCTTATAGTTCCCAAAAAACACATAAAAGATTTCAATAATATGGATGATTCAAGAATCTGGAATAAAATGAGAGGAGTTGCGCAAGTTATGGTGGCTAAAAAGGGAATTAAGAATAAGGGGTATCGTGTGGTTATAAACGGCGGGGGAGCCCAGATAATTGACCACTTACATCTTCATATAACTGGACCTCTGGGCAAATCCGCAAAAATGTAAGGCATCCACTGGTTTGTCAAGTAAGAAAGTACTATAATAGGAGAGAGTTGCCCATCCCGAACTTGTTGTTCGGTAGAATCGAGGTGTTTTATTTTTATGGTAGTTGTTAAAAAAATGCCGGGAGAAAGCGATGAATCTTTGATTCGCAAATTTTCAAAAAAAGTTATGAATGAAGGCATAATCCAGGAAGCAAAAAGAAGAGAGTTCTATCTTAAGCCCTCACTTGCCCGAAAACAAAAGCAGGAGGATGCCAGACGTGTTAAAAAGGTCTGGGCATAATTTATGGCGCAAGTAAATGTTCCTATTTTTGTTGAGAGCAGGTATAAAGTTAACAGAAAAAGAATAAAAAATACTATCCAGAGCGTGCTAAGTAAGCACGAGGTTGTGGGACAAATGGAAGTTTCTGTTGCCGTAGTTGGGGACAGGAAAATGCGCGCTCTTTCCCAAAAATACAAAGGGGAAGACAAGACAAGAAATATTTTATCCTTCTCTTTATCCGAAGGGGAGAGCGAGCGGGGCAAAGAAACCCGCGGCGATACCTTACTCCTTGGCGATATTGTCCTTTCATATCCGGAAGTTATAAGAGAGGCAGCGCGGGATGAGGTTTTGGTAGACGACAAGGTGGATGAGCTTGTAATGCATGGACTCGAGCACCTACTCGGGCTACACCACGAGTAATAGTCAAATATTCAAATAGACAAATGGTCAAAACGGAACAATATAATGCAAAATAAGCCTCAAGATATTCATGAGCGTATTTATCAATTTGTCATTGCAACCTTGAAATATATTCGTAAACTTCCAAAAACGCAGGAAAATTTTATAATAATTAATCAACTAGCTCGTTCCGCAACTTCTATGGGTGCTAATGATCAGGAGGCAGACGGAACGCATACAAAGAAAGACTTTATATCTAAGTATGCTATCGTTAGGAAAGAAACAAAGGAATCAGCATATTGGCTTAGAGCATTGGCAGATTTAAACCCTCGTTATTTAGCTGAGGGAACAAAGCTTAGAGAAGAAGCTATTGAAATTGCAAAAATAGTTAGTACAATAATCTACAAAACTACAAATAAATAATTGATTTGTTTATTTGGCTATTTGTAATATTGGTAGCATTACGACTGAAAGGAGTTTATGGTTTTTTATAGAAAATACAGACCGCAAACAATTGAAGAGCTTGACAGTGAAACAGTGAGAGATAAGCTCTCCTTAATACTTTCTGCAAAAAATGTTTCCCACGCATTTCTATTTACCGGGCCCAAGGGACTAGGAAAAACATCAGCGGCAAGAATTGTTGCAAAGATTGTCAATTGCGAGCGTCTAGCGTCTAGAAAGTCAGCGTCTAGTTCGAGAGAAAAAAAACTGAACGCTAAACGCTATTCACTAAGCGCTAAACTGGAGCCCTGCAATAAATGCGAACAATGTGTTTCAATAGCGGAAGGAAGAAATTTCGATGTTTTGGAGATTGATGCAGCGTCAAACAGGGGCATTGACGAAATAAGAGACCTTAGAGAGAAGATAAGGCTTGCTCCAATGAAAGCTTCAAAAAAAGTTTACATAATTGACGAGGTTCATATGTTAACACAGGAAGCATTTGACGCGCTTTTAAAAACTTTGGAGGAACCGCCGGCCCACGTGCTTTTTGTTCTTTGTACAACAGAGCCGCAAAAAGTCCCACCAACCATAGTCTCCCGTTGTGTCCATATAACTTTCAACAAGGCAACCGAAGAAGAGTTGGTAAGAGCTTTTCAACGAATTGCAAAAGGAGAAAAGCTAAGTGTTGACAAAGAAGTTCTTTTTGATATTGCTAATTTGTCCGATGGAAGTTTTAGAGACGGAACAAAAATACTTGAAGAGTTGGTGGTATCTGCTAAGGGAAAAAAGATTACAAAGGAACTTTTGGAAAGAAGCTACAAAGTCTCAAGCCTTAACAGGCTAATTCTGGATTTGTTAAGGGAAGTTTCTGAGAAAAATATAAAAGACGCACTTAAATTGATTAATGAAATTTCAAAGCAGGGAATAGACATAAAATATTTTGTGGACCAGCTTATAGAAACTCTTCATAAGATACTTTTGTTTCAGCTTAAAGTAACTTCCGAAGCCCCTGCAGCAGGATTTAATTTGGAGGATTTAAAAAAACTGATAGAACTTTTAAGTAAATATTATCCGCAGATGAAATATTCGGTTATTCCACAGCTGCCGCTTGAAATGGCCGTAATAGAATATTGCCAAGAAAGTGAACCGATGCACTTTGCTCGCCAGCCACAGTCTGCAAGTGACGCTCACCCAGCTAGTTCTGAAAATCAGAGTTCTTCCTGTTCGCTAAGTGAGAGCCTGTCTCAAAGTCAGTCTCCAAAAAATGCTAAATCGGCTCTCAGTTCACTTGCAGATGAGCCGGCTCGCCGCACACCGGTAGAAGAGATAAATAGGGGGAGACAAACATCAATAGAGCAGCGCACAAGCGGGGCAAAAAGTTTCTTTCAGGAATTGATTGAAGAAGTGAAATCTCATAATCATTCAATTGCAGGAGTTTTACGCGGGTGCAGCGCAGAAGTAGATGGAAACAAAATAACAATTGCTACAAAATATAAATTTCACAAGGAGAAACTTGAGGAAAGAGGAGTATTGGAAATTTTGGAAAAAGTTTCAAGCGCGCTCACTGGCAAAAAGACGGTGGTTTCGGTTATACTCAATAAATAGAGGAGGTGTTTAATTTTGAATAATCCATTTTCACAAATTTCCGAACTTAAAAAAATGAGAGATCAGGCAATGCAAATACAAAAAGTCCTGCAGGCAGAAGAAGTTACAGTTGAAAAAAATGGAGTAAATGTTGTTATAACAGGCGACCAGAAGATAAAGGAGCTGCGTTCAAACGGACGCTTGGATAATGATATTAAAGAGGCAGTTAACGAAGCAGTTAAAAAATCTCAGGAAGTTGCAGCAAAGAAGCTTTCTCAAATGGGCGGAGGACTTGGAGGTCTTTTAGGTGGTTCCTAAAGTATTTAGCGGCAGCTCAAATTTGCCTTTAGCTCAAAAGGTCAGCAAAAATCTTGGCTTAAAATTGTCGCCCCTTGAGATAACCGTTTTTGCGGACGGAGAAAAGAGAGTTAGGGTTGTAGACAATGTTGTAGATATAGAAACTGTGGTAGTTCAGTCTACTGCCGCACCCGCAGACGCAAACTACATGGAGTTATTTTTCATTATTGACGCACTAAAGCGAAGCGGTGCAAAATCTGTTACTGTGGTTATTCCATATCTTGGATATCAAAGACAAGACCATGTATTTAGAGATGGCGAAGCAGTCTCTTTGGGTGTAGTTATAAAAGCTATTGAAAGTTTGGGAGCTTCAAAGGTTATAACGTTTGATCTGCACACGGTAAAAATCCCGGAACTTTTTAGAATTCCCGTTTCTCATTTGTCAGCCCTTCCTCTTTTTGCGGAAAAAATAAAGAAAATGGCCAATGGCTCGCCTCGCGTCGAAGCGGGTCAATTGTCAATTGTCAATTGTTCTCTTGTTTCACCGGATTTGGGTGGAGTAAGAAGGATTAAATTGATTTCGGAAATGCTAGGAAATATGCCTTATGCAATAATTGTTAAAAATAGAAACCTTGACAGCGGAGAAATAACAGCAGAAAAAATAGAAGGAAAGGTTTTTAGCAAAGCGGTAATTGTTGATGATATGATTTCAAGCGGGAAAACAATGGTTGCCGCGGCTGAGTTACTCAAAGAAAGTGGAGCGCAAGAGATAATCGCTATGGCAACTCACGCGGTTTTATCTTCTGGTTCTCCGGAAGTTTTACAAAATTCTATTATCTCAAAAGTGTTTGTGACCGATACAATAGCAATTCCAGAACAAAAAAAGTTCCCTAAGTTAGAAGTAATATCGGTGGCTGATATAATAGCCAAAGAGATAAGGAAAAATAATAGCTAAATAGCTGTATAGCTATATGGCTATTTAACCATGTAGCTATTTAATTTTATGAGGATTCCAAAAGCAATACAAAATTTAATTGAAAGCTTTGAAAGGCTTCCCGGCATTGGCCCTAAAACTGCGCAAAGATTAACATTTTATCTTTTGCATGTTCCGCAGGTAGAGCTTGATAAATTTGCCCAAGCCATACTGGCAATTAAAAAAGATACTGTTCTTTGCTCAATTTGCTTTACAGTAGCAGAGGCGGATCCTTGTTCAATTTGTGCCGACTCAAGAAGAGATAAAGCAGTCATTTGTGTAGTTGAGCAGCCTTTGGATGTTTTGGCACTTGAAAAAAACGGGAAGTACAATGGGGTTTATCATGTTTTACATGGAAGGATAGACCCTCTCAACAATATTGGTCCGTCTGAGATTTATGTTGACCAGCTTATACAAAGAATTAAAGATTCAACAAATGGAACTTCTGTAAGGGAAATAATCTTAGCAACAAACCCAACAATGGAGGGGGAGGCAACAGCTATGTATATCTCAAAACAGTTAAAAGTTCAAAGTTTAAAGTTAAAAGTTACAAGAATTGGGAGAGGACTCCCCGTAGGCGCAGACATTGAATATGCGGATGAAATTACACTTCAGCGCGCAATGGAAGGAAGGAGCGATTACTGAAATAAATTAAAATGGATACATCAACTCTTGTTGGGGAAGTTTTAGAGAGCGGCGGAACTGCGATAAAGCAGACCGGAAAAGCGGCGTCAAATGCCATCTCGGATACTGCTAAAGCAGCTGTTTCTCAAATCACTGGTTCGCAAGGTGATAATTCGGCTCCTCCTTCAGACATTGATGCAAAAGATATTGTCAACAGTCTATATGAAAAATCCCAATCACAAAATACAAACTTACAGCAAGTTCCAAAGCCCGCAAATGCTCCAACAGGCTCGCAGAAAAAAACGCCGGATGAACTCGCAAATCTTGAGTTAGTTAGAAAAGAACTTCACGCCGCATATTACCAATCCTTGACAAATCCGCCAAAACCCCAGGAGGAGAGGCCGGCGGAAAAAGTTGAAAGGGAAGAAAAGCAAGATTTGGTAGATTTGCAGCAAAAGCAGATGGAAAAACCTCCGCCTTTAGTTCAGCGTGCAGCTCAAAGAGTTGAAAAATTTCCAGGAGCCAGTGGATAGCAAGGAAAGCTTGCCAATCGCAATTCGCACGTCGTAATGGAAAAAAATAAATTTAGATTTGAAAATTTAGAGATTTACAAAGAAACGCTGTTTTTAATTGAGCTCATTTATACGCTTACGAAAAAATTTCCAAAAGATGAGATGTTTGGTATAACAAATCAGCTTAGAAGAGCGTCTGTCTCGATACTACTGAATATTGCTGAAGGTTCAAGTAGGACAAGAAAAGACTTTGCTCATTTTCTGTCCCTATCTAAAGGATCTTGTTTTGAATGCGTTGCGATCTTGGAAGTTTGCAAAAATCAGAAGTACATCTCGGATAAAGAATTCCTTGGATTTTACGAAAGACTAAACAAAATATCCAGGATGATAGGTAGATTTCAAATATCACTACGAACCGCGACGAGCGATTCGCGACAAGCTATATGAGAATATATAATACTTTAACACGCAAAATAGAAGATTTTAAATCTATAGAGCCTTCTTATGTAGGTATGTATACTTGCGGACCCACGGTTTATGATTTCATGCACATTGGAAATTTGCGGACTTTTGTTTTGTCGGACCTGTTACTTAGAACTTTAAAATTTAACGGATATAAAGTAAAAGCTATTCAAAATATCACAGACATTGATGACAAAATTATAAAAAGAGCAAAGGAAGGGAAGCTTGGCATTTTGGATGTTGTGAATCGCTATACTAAATCTTTTTTGGAAGATATTGAGAAACTCAACATTTCAATAGAAGACATTGTTAGTCCAAAAGCCACGGATTATATTCCTCAAATGATTTCCTATATCAAAGACCTTGTAAAGAAAGGATTTGCGTATGAAAGAGACGGTTCAGTTTACTTCGACATTTCTAAGTTTGGCAACTACGGAAAATTATCAGGAGTCTCGCTGGCAGAACTTAAGACCGGAACCCGCAGCCTTTCTGATAACTATACAAAAGATAACGTAGCGGACTTTGCCCTTTGGAAAAAAGATGAAGATTTTGGCGTTAAGAGTTCTTGGGGAAAAGGACGGCCGGGATGGCACATAGAATGTTCTGTTATGAGCCAGGAAAATTTAGGGGAGACTTTTGATATACACGTTGGCGGAGCGGATTTGATTTTCCCCCATCATGAGAATGAAATTGCACAGTCAGAGGCCACAACAGGTAAAAAATTTGTAAACTACTTTGTTCACGGCGCACACTTGTTGGTTGATGGACAAAAGATGAGCAAATCATTAAATAATTTCTATACTTTGAAAGACATTGAAAGCAAAGGGTCGGACCCTCTGGCTCTTAGATATCTTTATTTACAAACTCACTACAGACAAGAAATGAATTTTACATGGGAAGCGCTTAAGTCCGCACAGAACGCCCTTGATAAAGTTAGAAATGAAATTTCAGACTGGCCAGAGCCGAAAATAGGCTGTGCAGAGTATGAACAAAGATTTAAAGATGCAATAACGGATGATTTAAATATGCCAAAGGCGTTGAGCGTTGTATGGGAACTTATGAAATCTGATTATCCCAATGAGGCAAAGTTTGAAAGCCTTCTTAAGTTTGATAAAGTTTTGGGGCTAGATCTAAAAAGGATTAAGGATGAAGGATTAAAGATTAAAGAATTGGAAATTCCAGAAGATGTTCAGAAGCTAATAAAAGAAAGAGAGGAGTATCGAAAGGGGAAAAGATATCATTTGGCGGATCAGTGGAGAAATAAAATAAGGAAACTCGGGTTTGATATAGAAGACAAAGAAGAAGGCACTGTTATAACGAAACGGGGCTGACCCCGTTAGAGACTGAAATGTGGTATGTTTATTTATTGTTCAGTAGGAAAACGGGGAAATGGTATACGGGTTCTACAAGAGATTTGCGAAAAAGAATCGAGCAGCATAATCTTGGTAAAAATGTTTCGACCAAACACGGAGTCCCCTGGAAAATAATTTATTGCGAGGTCAGTTTAAGTAGAGATGATGCTAGAGCTAGAGAGAGGTATCTAAAATCAGGTATGGGAAAGAGATATTTAAAGAATAGACTAAAATTCTTTTTCGCACAAGGTCTCTAACGGGGTTGACAAGAATTAAAGAATTGTTGTAGAGTGAGCTTATCACTAAATTAATGAAAAAATTTGTCATCATATCTCTTTTCATATTTATCCTCATATTTGCTAAGTCCCAGCAAATTGTAAGCGCCCAGACAAAGAATACTCTGCCATTACCAGCTGTTAAGAGAACTGCGGAGGTTACCAAAGATAATACTACTCGTGTATCTGCTTTAAAAGAAAACCGGGCGGATTTGCGGGCTTCCGCTGCCGCACAAAGGAAACAAGCAAGAACAGACAGGCTAGATGATGCAAAAATAAGAGCATGCGAGGCAAGGCAAAGTGCCATACGAAAACGTTCGGATGGAATTGTCAGAAGAGCTAAGAATCAGCTGAATGTTTTTTCTAAAATTGTACAAAGGGTACAGGAATTTTACCAAAACAAACTTGTCCCCCAAGGAAAAACAGTTGCAAATTATGACAGCCTCGTTGCAAATATAGCTAGCAGCGAGGCAGCTGTTGCCCCACTTCTCTCTGCTGCACAAGCGAGCGCAGCAGGCTTTAGCTGTGATAGGGATAATCCTTCAGGACAAGTTCGAGAGTTCAACGAAGACATGAAGGCAGTAATATCTGCGCTTGGAACATACAGGAAATCGGTAAGGGCTTTAATAGTTGCGGTAAAGGGAGCTGCAGGTTCAGGAAACAGTGCAACGACTTCGGCCCTGCCGTTATAAAAATATGGATAATCAAAATCAACCACCAGTTCAAATCCAGCGGTGCCCGTACAGCCTCCTATGGCAGCTGCTGCGCCAATGCCCCAGCCCCAGCCGTCCGCCGCAGGGCCGTCTTCATCCGCAGTGCCACCCCAGTCGCCAAGAGGTAGAAAATTCTTGTTTATAATAGTGGCTGTTGTGCTACTCCTTATTGCAGTAGGAGCTTATTACTACTTTGCAATGAGCACAAACAACACTAATCTTTCAGCTTATCCTACCGTTATACCTACAGTTACCAAGCCTTTGGAAACGCCAGTTCCCACAGTAAATCCAATTGAAAGCTCCGCGGACTTAGACGGTGTTTTAAGTCAACTAGATGGCACCGATACGTCTGCAACAGCCGAGCTTGACCAAAATTCCTCGGACTCAACCACATTTACCCCATAATCTTTGTGGTAAAATGAACACATGACAGAGCAGGGAGAAAGTTTAATTCCGGACGCAATAATAAATTCCAAAGCTACTCCAAGTGGGGAAATTGAAAAAACAATTCATCCTGTGGACTCAAATGGAGAAGTGAAGCCTCCTCTTAAGCAACGTTTGGCAAGAGGATACGATAATGGAGCTAAGCCGACAGAAAAGCCTGTTCCCGATACAAACTTAAAGATTACAGGACAAAATAAGACGACTCGTAAAGCTTAATTCTCAACATACATCCTCTATAATTGTTTAGGATTTAAGATGAGCTCTCCGTTTTGATTAATAATTTCTTGCGAAGTTAAGTGTAAATCCGGTAGGGGAATCTGCTTCACGCCTGCCGCATGTAAAATCATATTAAGAGTAAGAAGATCATTGACTCCACCTTCTCCAACTCTATCTAGGTAATTTTTTTCCATTGAGACAGAGACAATTTCTGTTTTGTCTGGGGTGCGTGCAGCAATAATAACTCTACTTTCTGAGGGTTGATTTAATGTTGCGACAGCTGCTGTTAACCCTATGCCGATAGGTAGGTTTGTAAGCGAATCTTCGGCACTTAGCACCCTCTCATAAGAAGCAAGAGCCAAAGCGACTGCCGCTGTTTCGGAAACATATGGACCTTCGAATTCTCGGCCAATGAACTTTTGGAATTCCTTTCTATGATAGGGGAAAGATGTACCTATTAAAATTCTAGATATGCCTGGAGTTCTCCATATAAGCTGAGTGATACCCGCTCCCGCTCCTGTCGTTGCAATAAAAATTTTTGCATCTGTGTGTAATAGTTCGCCAACAGCCCTGTCAACTTCCGGCATAAATCTCATTAGATCAAATGAAGGTTCGATAGGCTGAGGACGCTCAGTTTCAACCATATGTTAGGTAGTCAATATTTTATGATATCTATTCCACCTAGTCAATTATTTGGAATTTATGAATATATCTTGTAAAATCCATTTAACGCTATGCGTATTGGTATATTGGGTGGATCATTTGATCCACCTCATTTTGGACACATATTAGTAGCTCGTCAAGTAAAAGAAACGTTAAATCTAGATGAGGTTTGGTTAATGCCATACTTTATGCACAGTTGGGATCAAAACGTATCCTCCGCATATCACAGATTTGAAATGACAAAGTTAATTGAAGAGAAGGGAATAATTACCTGTGATGAAGAAGTAAGATATAAGAGAAAAAGTTATACAATTGAAACTGTTAAGAGATTAAAGAAGAAGTATCCTTATGATTTCTTTTGGATAGTCGGAAGCGATGTGTTAACCTCTTTTAAAAGGTGGAAGGAGCACGAAGCCTTAATTAGGGAAATAAAGTTTCTCATTGTTGCTCGTGACGGTCATTATCTTCCCTCAAAATTACCAAAAGGTTTCAAGCTAGTTTCTTCTCCTGAATTTATAGCATCCAACATCTCATCCTCAATCATTCGCCGCCGCATTAAAAAAAGGTTATCAGTCGACGGGCTTGTTTCAAAACCTGTTTTATCGTATATTCAGAAACACAACTTATATAAAAAAGCATGAAGCATATAAATCCGAGAGAGACATCAGAAGCGATTGTAGAGTTCATAAAATATATCTTTAAAAAAGCCAAATTTTCTCAAGCCGTAATTGCACTCTCAGGCGGAATTGATTCAAGCGTTTCCTGTACGCTTGCCGTTCGCGCTTTAGGTAAGGAAAATGTTTTTCCGGTCCTTCTTCCTTATAGTAAGCTAAATAGTCAAGGAGTTACAGATGCTCTTAAAGTTATAGATATATTGAGGATTCCCAAAAAAAACATAACCCAGATCAATATACAAGATTTTGTCGATAATATTATAAAAGCCGACTACAAAATGGATTTAATACGCAAAGGCAATATTATGGCAAGAGTGAGGATGATTTTTCTTTTTGATCAGGCGAAGAAAAGAAAAGTATTAGTTATTGGTACAGAAAATAAAACTGAACATCTTTTGGGATATTTCACCAGATTTGGAGATGAGGCAAGTGACATTGAACCACTTCGGAATCTTTACAAGACTCAAATTTATGAGTTAGCAAAAATTTTGAATTTACCCGAATCAATATTGACAAAAAAACCCACAGCAGGTCTTTGGGAAAATCAAACCGATGAGGGGGAATTTGGCTTTACTTACGAACAGGCGGATGAAGTCCTTTACTACTATTTTGATAAAAAAATGTCTTTACCAGATATAGTTGCTAAAGGATTGGAAAAAGAAATAGTTACTAAAGTTTTGCAGTTTGCAAGGAAAAACGATTTCAAGCACAATTTGCCCTTTATTCTGGAGCTATAGGATTTCTTACGGAGATTGTGGATTTTCGTCACTAGCTTCAATAATTCCCAAGACCATTTTGAGCGCTTCTCCTATTGCCTTGTCTTTTATTTCCCATCTTTCGCCTTCCATAAAATTGAAGACTTGAGAATTAGTTCTATCTTTATATTTAACTGCAGCGTAGATGACACCAGGGACCGAGTTTGGATTGTTGGGGTCTGCTCTTGATATACTTCCAGTAATTCCAACTGAAATGTCTGCGCTAACAGCTGCCGTAAGGCCAATTTGAGCCATAGCCTCCGCTGTCTGTAGAGAATAGACGCCATAATCATTTATTATTTCAGCAGGTACACCCAGTGCCACTTTTTGTTCATTTGAATAGGTAACAAAAGCTCCCTTTATTACTTCACTGGCGCCACTAATATTAGTTATTAGAGATTAGCCTGGCGGAGTCTATGAACGACTTGAGTAGCCAAATCTAAATTTAATAGTCTTTGTTCTTCGGCTGGAGATCTAAATTCTGGCTGTGGATTACCCAGACCACCAGATTCACGTTCTTGCATATAGACAGGATTATATATCTTTATTTAAGTTACTTCAATAAGGACTGGAAAAATAGAGTCCCATCATATATAATTCCACTTTTATGAGAGAACATGGGTTAGGATTGCCGGACGGAGAGCTGACTGCAAATTATTTGGACGCTTTGTACAAAAGGGGAGATGCTCCAGAGGTACTTTTAAAAGGTCCATTGTCTGACATATGCCACGATGAAGTGCTAATACAATGTTTGGAAGTCATAGACCCAGCTTTTGATCATACTGTAAACGCCCTGGCATTTCTATCAAAGTTCTGCGAAGTGAGGGAAAGGCTTACTGCATTCTACAGCGGGCTTGGTAGATTTCCTGCTCTTGAGGCTAAGGCAATCTATTTTAGAAACATGATGCCATCCAGTATGGCAGCAAGAACTCAGCAAAGGATTGCAGAGGTTTCGGGGGATGGGTCTGAAAGAGAGGATTTAATCCAACTTGAAGAGTTTATTAACGGAATTGCGCAGGAAGCCAATCAAGTTTTTCAAAGAAGCCTAGAAGAAAAATCAAGAAGATTCTAGGATTTACTTTGGATTGATGGTGTTATATAATCGTAATATGACAGACACAGGAAAAGACAGGAGAACACCAATTCCAGAGCACCTAGTCCAAGAAGGTGAAACAATGATGGCTTGGTTTGTGAATGATTTTATTGCAAATGCTTTACCAGAAAGTGAACACGTTGTCCCAGAAAAAATGGCCTCGCAAATGATTGAGGCTCTTCCTGATTGGAAAACAAAAACTATTAGAAGGCTGGAATCAACCAGGGGACCTTTAGCAAAAGAGCATTTAGCACTAGCTAAGTCGTTCTCGTTTGATGATGTTGTTTCTTATTCTGATTGGCAGGTAGGACAGTTGCGTAAAGCAGAAGAACTCGAGCCAGATACGGAAATAAAGAAGGGAATAACCAAAGACATAGAAGGTTGGTGGAACATCAGGATAGCTGCGAATAATGCAAAAAATCAGACAGAGTCAAGTTCTCACCCTACTACCTCGGAATAAATATAAAGTTTGCTATAATTAAGTCATGGATGGTCCTCGGAAAAAGAATTTGCCGCCGGAGCTTTATCATGTTGCATTTGAAAAGGGAACAGAAGCGCCTTTTTCCGGGAAATTTTATAAGCATTTTGAAAAAGGAATGTATGCTTGTGCGGTTTGCGGACAGGAACTTTTTGCTTCCGATACAAAGTTTGATTCTGATTGTGGTTGGCCAAGTTTTGACAAAAGCTTGAAAGGTAACGTAAAATTTGCACAGGATGACTCGTCTGGCATGCAAAGGACAGAAGTAATGTGCAGCAACTGCGGCGCACATTTAGGGCATGTATTTGATGACGCGCCTCGAGTCGCCATCTTCGGCGACGCGGGCAGCCCAAAAGAAACAACCGGGAAAAGGTTTTGCATCAATTCAGTCTCTTTGGATTTCAAGCAAAAGAAAGAAAATTAAGTAGCTTCCTTTTTTCTGCGTTTGTGTTTTGCGTATTCAAAGAACATAGGGATTAGTGAAACAAAAATAATTCCAAATACTGCAAATTCAAAATTGTTTTTTATAAAAGAAAGCCCGCCAAAGAAATATCCTGCAAAAGTTAGACTCGTGACCCAAATAAACGCACCTATAACATTATAGGAGAGAAAAGTGCTGTAGTGCATTTTTCCAACCCCAGCTACAAATGGGGCAAAGGTGCGGATAATAGGCACAAAACGGGCTATAATAATAGTTTTCTTGCCGTATTTTTCATAAAATTCATGAGTTTTGGCAAGATAGGATTTATTAAGCAACCATGAGTTTTCTTTAGTAAAAACGCGCATCCCAAAATGGTGGCCCAAGAAGTAATTTACTGTATCTCCTAAAATTGCAGCGGCAAGAAGAGAGAAATAAATAACCAAAATGTTTAGAAATCCACTCCCCGCAAGAGTTCCGGCTATAAATAGAAGAGAATCTCCCGGCAGGAAAGGCATTATTACAAGTCCGGTCTCCACAAATACCACTAAAAATAACACTGCGTAGGAAAATGGTCCAAATATGTCAATAATGTCCCTGAGGTGTTCCTGAAAGTTGAGGATAAAGCTTATAATTTCCATCTGAAAATTATAGCAGAAAAATCTTTCGGGTGAAACTCTTATTGAATTAATGGTTTATAATTGTTACGGCGCATGTTTGAAGACAGAAATAAGGCAGGAGCTCAGCTTGCAGAACAATTGAAAGAGTACAAAGGCGATTCTATTGTTTTGGCGCTTCCCCGTGGAGGAGTAGTAATAGGATTTGAAATAGCCAAGGCATTAAAAGTTCCCCTTGATGTGATTGTTGTAAGAAAAATTGGGGCTCCGCATAATCCCGAACTTGGCATTGGTGCTGTTTCGGAAAGCAACACAAAGGTATTAGATGGCTCTGCAATAAAACTTCTAGGAATACCCAGGAGGGTAATTTCGGAAATGATAAGAAGAGAAAAGGAGGAACTTAGGCGCAGAGTAGCAGTATACAGAAATAACAAACCGCTTAAAACATTAAAAAATAGGACAGTAATTATTGTTGATGATGGGCTTGCAACAGGAGCCACAGCAAGAGCAGCAATCAGAGCCGTTAAAAAGCATAAACCTAAACAACTTATTTTTGCTGCACCAGTTTGTGAAAGTAATACTGCAAGGGGTATCGAGCATCTGGTCGATAAGATACTTTGTATTGAAGCTCCTTCTAATTTTGCTGCGGTTGGGCAGTGGTATAGAAATTTTGAGCAGGTGAGCGATGAGGAAGTTGTAGCTTTATTAAAATTATATAAAAATCCTAAGGTGTAAATACAAAACCACCCCAGGGGTGAATGGGGAATTGACTACTTTTTCAGGCTCTCCGTTGGAGTATTCGGTGGTATGTTTGCTTGGGGTATGGTAACCACCAAACTTCTTTGCCACCTTATCGTAAAAATTGGCTGACATGTTTTCAGTGTAGCATCTTAAAGCTATTTTTTGTATAATTTTGTTGAGGTATGCCGAGGAATAAAGAAAAGCTTAAGATATGAAAAAACCGAAACTTAGTAAAAAAAGAAAAGAAGAGATAATGAAACAGTTCGGTGGTAGGATGCCAACAAAAAAAGAGATTTTTCAAAAGATTATGGAGTCTCAAGAGCGCATGGCACAAGCCCTAAAAGGAGCTTGGGAGGCAAAACCAGATGACCCAAAAATTAGAGAACAGCTTCTTGAGATTGGCGAAAGGGCTGGAAAAATGAAAAAGGAAATAGAGAAAGCCTTCAAAAAATGAATCTTTCGGTTGGGATAGTCGGATTGCCCAATGTTGGAAAGTCCACGCTTTTTAATGCGCTTCTCAAAAAGCAGCAGGCTTTGGTAGCCAATTATCCTTTTGCCACAATTGAACCCAATGTAGGCATTGTCGCAGTTCCAGATGAAAGGCTCTTGCAACTTGCAGAAATAACGAAAAGCGAACATTCAATGAGCGAACTGCCTCCAATAAAGCCTGCAACTGTTGAATTTGTGGACATTGCCGGTTTGGTAAAGGGAGCAAGCGAGGGAGCAGGTCTTGGCAATAAATTTTTGGCACATATTAGGGAAGTTAGAATTATTGCGCATGTTGTTAGGGCTTTTGAGGACGAAAATGTTGTCAAGGAAGGTTCGGTTGATGTAAAAAGCGACTATGAAACTATAAGAATAGAGCTAGAACTTTCAGATTTGGAGAAAAAAGGAGAACCTTTGGCTAAAAAGCCTGAGATTATAGTAATTAATTTAGCAGAGTCTGACTACAGCAAGAGTAAAATAGATGAGCAAATTCTAAGATATTCTCATGTTCTAGAAAATCGTACAGAGCAAATAATCGCAATCTCGGCAAAAATAGAGGAGGAGCTCGCGGCGCTCTCGGAAGAAGAGCAGAGACAGTATCTGCTAGAGTTGGGCTTGAAAGAGTCGGGACTTGAAAGATTAATTAAGAAAGCATACCAAGAGCTCGGTTTAATATCATTCTTAACAGCAGGGGAGAAGGAGGTGCATGCGTGGACTATTCGGCGCGGGCAAACCGCACTTGAGGCATCTGGTGAAATACACACGGATTTTATGAAAAAATTTATAAAAGCAGAAGTTATCCCGTTTGACGATTTTGTTGCTGCGGGCGGATGGAAAAAAGCAAGAGAACTTGGAAAAGTAAGGCTCGAAGGAAGGGATTATATTGTGCAAGACGGGGATGTTATAGAGTTTAAAATCGGTACTTAGTTTTTTTCTTGACTGCGTTTTAAAAATAAAGTAAAATCATCATCTGGTATGGGGAAAGAAGGACAAAGCGCTACATTAGAGAGGCCGATAATAGATCCGCCTAATGATGCATTAGGTGAAACTTTGCGATTTTTAAATAAACGGAGGAAAGGCTTTGTTCATCATCCCTCAGCATATGATAGCGCGCGGCTAATGGCAGAAATAGCAGAGCGTTATAAGACAAATTTCCTTGTTGTTGCTGCAAATCCAGATTCTGCTAAGCATATAAGAGAAGTCATTGCGGTTGCTTCCCGAAATGGCAAAGGTGTAAGCTCTTTCCTCAGTATAATTACCATGGGTTCGCTCTCTCCTCTATTACGGGCAAGCTTAATAAAACCAAACAAACAACAAGATATGCTTTTTGGGACGCCTTTAATATTTATAGATAAAGTGGATTGTCTTTCGCCTACAACAATGACTGGACTTTTAAATTGTTTTTCTGACAAAGCAAAAATAATAGGATTTACTAGTACAGATAGTCCCAATAATGCTGAATGGTTAGCTGCTTCACTTGGTTCAAGAATTTGCGATGTTACATTTGAGGAAGCAGAAAAGCAGCAAGCGCAAATAGCAGAGCTCAGGGAAGCTAGAGGACAAGTAAGAGAACCGCTAGAAGTTGGTGAGCATGCCCACCATTATATTGTTGATGCAGATGAAGGTCCCCAATCACATGCATATTGTAAACATTGCCACGAAGAAAAAGATTTTAGGAATTCTTTGGAGCTTGATTTTAACAGGGCAAAACCTCGACGTAGGACCCGCCCGTAATGCATTCTTTTCTTGACACTTTGCCCCAAAACCCCATATTATTAGTGTACGGTGGCAAAGGGATATAATTATATGGGTAGCAGAGTAGACCTTGTAAAACTTTTTGGAATAAAAGGCGCCGCGTTACTTCTTGTTATTATAATCACTGCTTTTTTAGTTCTTAATTACTTTAATATTCTTTCCCTCTCTACGCTTTATCCCAATCTTTTTGGTTTTATGCCTAACAGGAATTTGCAGACTCTTCTAAACGAGGATAATGCAGGTGCAATTTTCATAGGATGCCCCATTGCTCAGGATCTTTGTTACGGTGGAAGAAAAGTCGAAGTACAAACTGAAGGCGCAATTGGTACTACTTCTTGGCTTGCATTTAACCTCCCTGCCCAAGTTCCTATTTTGGCAGTTTTCAACGGAGGGGTAAAAAGGGAAATTATTCCCCTCCCGGGCGATTTTTCATTCAATCTAGTAACTCTTAAAAGTTTAAACGGTAAATATCAAGCGCAATATTTATTTATTTCAAAAACCGTGGCAAAAGGTGATAAAAAGCAAGTCATAGATGGCGGAACAGCCAAAAAGGGAGAATCCATTGGGCTTACTGAAGGATACCCATTGGCAAAGGAAGAAAATGCACCAAGCCTTCATTTTAATATAAGCATTGTTGACAGTGGCACACCGCTTGAAATCCCGCCTGATAATATAGAAAATGTGGTCCTGCCATAATTAAGCTTGAGAGGGCGGGCTTGATTTTTAGCTCAACCTCGGATAAAATAACCCCATGCGTAGTTACGAATTGGTTTTGGTTTTACGTCCGAAGCTTACCGAGGTAGACCAAAAGAAGCTTGTTGATGCCATAAAGGGGTGGCTCGGGGCTCTTAAAATTACAAAAGAAGAAGATTTAGGAACAAAAGTACTTGCTTACCCCATAAAAAGAGAAGCATCAGGTCTTTATTTGAATTTGGTGCTTGAAGGAGAAAATGTTCCCGAAAATCTTGAGAAAAAAATTAAAACAAACGATAATATACTAAGACATTTACTTCTTCGAAGTAAATGAATTCAAAGTTTAAAATGCAAAGTTCAAAATTACAATTCAAAATTCAAAATTTTACTTCTAACTTGAGAGACTGGAAGGGGCGAATATGGCTAGAAGTTTAAACAGAGTTCAGTTAATAGGAAATTTGACCAGAGATCCGGAGTTAAGATACACTCCAAGTGGAACTCCTGTATGTACATTCTCCGTTGCAACCAATAGGACATGGACTACAGATAGCGGAGACAAGAAAGATGAAGCTGAATTTCATAGAATTGTTGCATGGAATAAACTTGGCGAAATCTGCTCCCAGTTTTTATTAAAAGGAAGAAAAGTTTACGTTGAAGGAAGGCTTGCAACAAGAAGCTGGCAAGCACAGGATGGAACCCAAAGAAGTTCTACCGAGGTGGTAATTTCAGATATGATTCTTCTTGACTCAAGAAGGCCGGAAGAAGACAAAATGGAAGGAGCGCCCGAGCAAGCGGAGGAAAAGCGGGAACCAAGGGCTCCTCGTGCAGAGGCAGAAGCTAAGAAGACTTCAAAAAAGGCAGAAGGCGTTGATAAAAGCGAGCCAGAGGAGAAAAATTCGCCAGGTGGGGGAGAGGAACCATCCGCTGAGGAAGGAGAGGAAGAAGTAGCCCCGGACGATATCCCGTTTTAAATTAAAGATTAAAAGTAAAATCTCAAAAATAAGACTTGAGACACAAGATATAATTCTTGATAGTTGACTTAAAGGAAATTATGGCGGAAAGAAGAAGACCATTAAAAATTGTAAAAAAGTGCCAATTCTGCAAAGATAAGAGCGATCCGTCGTTTAAAGATATTGCGGTTCTTAGAAGGTACTTGAGCGAAAGAGGAAAAATATTGCCGAGGCTTAGAAGCGGATTGTGCGTGAAACACCAAAGAAGAATTGCTCAAAGCATAAAGCATGCAAGGCATTTGGCACTTTTGCCATTTGTTTCAAGAGAAGTTTAACCCACCAGAAATTAACTTATGGAAAAAAGAGTAAGCAATTTTAGAATAGTTCTTGTAATTCTCACATCACTTTTTGTCGGATATTACCTTGGCGTCACTAAAGTAAACTTAGCATGGAAAAACTACGCTCCTCAGGTATCGGTAGTAAATAAAGAACCGCCTGCCGGTATTACAACAGTTGATTTTTCAAAGTTCTGGACAGTCTGGTCTAAAGTTCAAACCACTTACTTTGACAAAACAAAAATAGATCCGCAAGAAATGTTTGATGGAGCAATAAGCGGAATGATAAGAAGCCTGGATGATCCCTACACTCTCTACCTTCCCGCAAAGCAGAACGTTGATTTTAAAGACGGACTGGCAGGACAATTTCAAGGAATTGGAGCGGAATTGGGCATGACCGACAAGCAAATTATTGTAGTTGCTCCTCTTTCAGGCTCACCAGCTGAAAAGGCCGGAATAAGAGCAGGAGACGCAATTATTAAAGTAGATGGCAAAAGCACAGTTGGATGGGATATAAGTAAGGCGGTTAGCACAGAGCGTTGACGGGTGGGTGAAGTCGGTAAAAGACATATCCAACATAAAACAAACAGATATTCTCAAAAGTCATCAAAAAGACCAAGTGGCCTACATAAGACTTGCTCAATTTGGAGACCAAACAAATAGGGACTGGATAGCACTTGTAAATAAATTAGCAGAAGAAATAAAAATTGGAAAAGAATTCAAAGGGGTAGTTTTGGACCTTAGAAATAATCCGGGGGGATACCTGAGCGATGCAACGTTTATTGCAGGTGAATTTTTGAATGAGGGAACACCGGTTGTAGTTCAAGATAGTGGAACAGACAAGCAAGTTCTTAAGGCCGAAAGAAAAGGGCTGCTGCTTTCCGTTCCCCTTGTAATTCTTATAAATAAAGGCTCTGCCTCTGCTTCGGAAATCGTTTCAGGATCCATGCAGGACTGGGGAAGAGCAAAACTTATTGGGGAACAGTCCTTTGGAAAAGGAACAATTCAGCAGGCTGAAGATTTAGGAGACGGAGCGGGACTTCATATAACAATTGCAAAGTGGCTTACTCCAAAAGAGCGCTGGATACACGAAACTGGGCTTACACCGGACATTTCCGTTGCTCTTTCTTCAAAAGAACCTACGCGCGACATCCAACTTGAAAAAGCGCTAGAAGAATTAGTAAAATAAATCCTAAGATGAGAAAATTAATAGTTTCCGTACTCATTTTGATTGCCTTCCTTGCCGTTCTTTCCACAATTTCTACTTATCTGCCTTCTTTAAATGATTTTCTAAAAACTGATATCGCTTCGCCTACTACAACTTTGAAGGTGACAAACGAAGAGTCAGTTGTTATAGATGCTGTTAAAAACGTTGGACCTTCAGTTGTAACAGTTGCCGAGACTTTGTCTTTTGGTACTGACCCATTTTTTAGACAAACAGTCCCCACGGGCCCGCAGAATATAGGAACCGGTTTTGTAGTATCGGACTCGGGGCTTGTAATAACAAATAAACATGTGGTTTCAGACATTGGCGCCAAGTTTCAGATTATAACCAACAAAGAAAAGAAGTATGATGTGCAAAAAATATACAGAGACCCTCTTAACGACATTGCAATACTGCAAATAAATGCTGTTCAAAACTCTGGGGAAAAATTAAAACCGGTCACACTTGGTGACTCTTCAAGACTGCAAGTTGGTCAGTTTGTAATAGCAATAGGAACTGCTCTTGGAGAATTTAGCAATACTGTTACAACAGGCGTAGTTTCCGGTCTTGGGAGGGGAATAATAGCAGGGGACAGGCTTCAAGGATATATTGAACAACTTGATAATGTTATTCAGACCGATGCTGCTATAAATCCCGGAAACAGTGGTGGTCCACTTTTGAATTCCCAAGGAGAAGTAATAGGAGTAACAGTCGCAGTTGCCCGAAGCGGAGAAAATATTGGGTTTGCCCTTCCAATAAATTTAATAAAAGACAGCATTAAAAATTTTAATGAAGGCGGACAGTTCAACAGGCCATATTTGGGCGTTTCCTATAAAATGTTAAACAAAGAAACGGCGCTTTTAAATGATGTTCCCCAGGGAGCGTATGTTCAAAGCGTAGTCTTAGGCAGCCCAGCTGATAAAGCCGGAATTGAGCAGGCAGACATAATTACCAAAATTGACGGGCAGAGTATTGAAGATACCAAGAGCGAGTTAAGTACGACAATTTCCAAGAAAAAAGTAGGAGATAAAATTAATATTACTATTTTTCGTGATGGAAAAATAATAGACATCTTAGCAACTTTGGAAGCCGCCCCAAACCAATAAAATATGTCCTTAATTCAGGAAAATGTTCCACTCAGGGAGTATTCAAGTTTCAAAATAGGCGGCAATGCGAAATATTTTCTTGAAGTTTCAAGTAAAGAAGAATTGGTCGAAGGATTAAAAGAATGGAGAGAATTATCATCTAGCTTTCCCGAATCAGATAGAAGAATTTTTATTATTGGTGGTGGGACAAATTTACTTGTTTCTGATAATGGTTTCTCCGGTCTTGCTATTCACGTTAACATTAAATTTATAAAGATAGCGGGTGAAGTCGCAAAAACTGGCGCAGGGAATTTAATCCCGCAGTTACTTGACACTTGTATTAAAAATTCTTTATCCGGTCTTGAGTGGGCTGGGGGACTTCCGGGAACTGTAGGGGGAGCAGTAAGAGGAAATGCAGGAGCTTTTGGCGGAGAAACAAAAGATAATGTTTTAGAAGTTGAAAGTTTGGATATTAATACGCTTGGTCAGAAAACCAGAAAAAATGCGCAGTGCAAATTTGCATACAGAGACAGCGTTTATAAAAGCGGAGAAGGGAAGGATGAAATTATAATCTCGGCATCTTTTGGTTTAAAATATGGCGATATGGAAGAAATTAGAAGTGCAACACAAGAGAAAATAAATTACAGAGAAGCAAAACATCCTCTGCATCTTCCAAATGCGGGAAGCATTTTTAAAAATGTAAATGTTGAAGATGCCCCCGGATCGGTTATTTCGGAATTTGAAAGCTCTATTAAAAATGACCCGTTTCCTGTTATCCCTACCGCTAAACTTCTAATTCGCGCAGGTCTTCAAGGAAAAAAGGTAGGTGGGGCACAGGTATCTCAGCAACACCCAAACTTCATTGTGAATATTGGGAATGCCCGTTCTTCGGACGTTAAAGACTTGATAGAACTTGAAAAAGAGGCTGTAAAACAGAGGCTGGGAGTAGACTTGGAAGTTGAAGTAATGTTTGTAGAATAAACTTTCTTTTTTTCTCCGCGAAAAGAAACAAAAGCTCCTTGCAAGCAAAGTCGGACTATTTTTATTTCACTCGCTGGTCGGGTGATAACACCCCCTCCGAATCCACGGGTTCCCCCTGACAGCTCACTTCTCAAAAACTTAACGTCCTTTGTTTGAATTGCAAGATTAAAGAATTATAACATTAAGAATTCATTCATTTGGGAATTGATTAGAAATTAGAAATTTGAAATTAGAAATTAACGAATTGTGTCATAGCCGGGGAAGAAATCCTGTTTAATTCGATTTTCCGCAATTCCCGTTTTCTTAAGCATTCGTCCAAATTCTTCAACCATTGGTTCGGGTCCCGAGACATAGATAATTGGCTTATCGTTTATAGCTGATAGCTCATCGATTGTTTTTTGGATATCTTCTTTTTCTATATGACAAGGACTTATGAAATATTTTATTTTAAAATTTTTGTGTTCTTCCGCCAGTTTTTCAAGTTCATCTTTGAAGGCAAAGTTTTTATCGGAGTTTGCCCAGAGAAGAGTAACATTGATAGGAAGATTCTTATGGTCTAAGTCGAGAAGAATGCTCCTATAGGGTGTGATTCCAATTCCACCAGCAATAAATACATACTTTTTTTCAGGATTCTCAACTATAAAATCTCCGTCCGGATCGCTCGCCTCAATAGCTTGACCTACCTTAATTTTTAATAGCTTACTCTTAAAACTGCTAGGTTTTTTATTGTTAATTCTTGTTGTAATCCAAATATCTTGTTCATGCGGAGCAGAGGATATGGTAAAGTAACGGGTTATTCCTCGCTCGTCGGGGCTTTGGTGGGGGAATGTATAGAAAAGAAACTGTCCTGCTTTCCATTCAGTCGGCATTTGGCTTTTTAAAATAAAAGTTACAGCGTCGCCTGTCTCCTTCTTTTTGCCCACTAGCTCAATTTTCACATTTTTAATATACTATAAATAGTACATTATGGGAAATATCTTTTTTGAGATAACAGTTATTATTTGCTTGGCGGCTTTTTTGTCTTTAATTTTTCGCTTTTTAAAACAACCTCTAATTCTTGCATATATTGTAACAGGAATAATAATTGGTCCATTAGGACTTTTAAATATTACAAGCGGGGAGCTGCTTAAGAACTTTGCTGAAATTGGAATAACTCTCCTTTTATTTTTACTGGGCCTTGAAATCAAAATTAAAGAACTTCCCGCAATTGGAAAAGTGTCCGCTGTAGCAGCGGGTCTTCAAATTATTATATATTTGGTACTTTCTTATTTTGTTGCCGCAGCATTTAACTTTCCGCCCCTTACCTTACTATATATTGCTGCTGCTTTGACGTTTTCAAGCACGATTATTGTAGTAAAGCTAATCTCAGACAAACACGATCTTGCGAGTCTTTATGGAAAAATTTCAATTGGAATTTTACTGATACAGGATTTAGTCGCAATTCTTCTACTTATTTTTCTTTCCGGATTTAACGTAACTTCCGGCAGTATCCCCGCACTAAGTGCATTCTTGTTAGTCGGCATTAAGGGCGCATTTCTCTTTTTAGCAGTTTGGTATTTATCCAAAAATATTTTCCCAAAAGTCGTTGAGGTGTTGGCGCGTTCATCGGAAAGCCTTTTTTTAGTAAGTATTGCTTGGGTATTTTTACTTGCAGCTTTTGTATCCTCTCCGTTTATTGGATTTTCTATAGAGATTGGAGGATTTCTGGCTGGACTTGCTCTTGCAAATTCAATAGCAAATTACCAAATAATCGCAAAGGTAAAAATTCTGAGAGACTTTTTCATAGTACTGTTTTTTGTGGTTTTGGGGATGCAACTGGGATTTTCTTCTGTCCTAAGCCTTTTAATCCCAGCGCTTGCTCTTTCCGCATTTGTTCTTATTACTAAACCCGCAATTATAATGATAATAGTTGGAGCTTTAGGTTATAGGAAAAGAACAGCATTTTTAAGCGGAGTAAGCCTTGGGCAAATATCTGAGTTTTCTTTAATATTGCTTTTCTTGGGCAACAAGCTAGGGCATGTTTCAAATGAAGCAGTATCGCTTATTGCTTTGGTGGGAATAATTACCTTTGCTGCCTCAACGTACATGATTTTGTACAGCAGAAGGCTATTTGAGATTTTCCGTCCCTATATTTCTATTATGGACAAGCTATATAGAAATAAAGAAGAGGTCGTCCCAGAGGGAGACATTTCAAATCTTTCCGACCACGTAATTTTAATTGGAGCGGATCAAATGGGAGAAAGCATTTTAGACGCGCTGGAGGAAGAGGATAAAGATGTAATTGTAATAGATTTTGATCCCAAGGTAATAAAGAAGTTTAAAGAAAAAAAATTATCTACCCATATCATTTTCGGAGATATATCTGATTTGGATATTGCGGAAAGAGCAAGTTTAGACAAAGCAAAACTTGTTATTTCAACAGTGCCTGACATAGAAGATAACTTGTTTCTAATAGAGGAACTAAACCGTAGAAACAAAGCGGCAAAAGTTGTTGTAATGGCTCTTGACTCAGGCGATGCAAAAGTTTTATATAAAGCAGGAGCAGAATATGTTGTTTTGCCCCATTTGGCAGGGGGAATGCACGTTGCTAAGATAATAAGAGAACATAGATTTATAAAGAAGACTCTTGGCGCACTTGCAGCAAAAGATAGGGAGTATATAAGTTAAGCCTGCGCGGTTGTAACGTCTTTTATTATCTGCCCAATTTCTCCGGACATTAAGACTGGCAGATTATGCCAGCTTTTATTGATTCTGTGATCCGTAAGTCTATCTTGGGGAAAATTATACGTTCTGATTTTTTCTGCTCTCATGCCACGTCCAACTTGAGTGGACTTAAGAGAAGAAAGTTGCGAATGTTTCTTTTCAATTTCTATTTCCCATAGTTTTGCACGAAGAATTTTCATTGCATTTTCTCTGTTTTGGGACTGATGCCTTTCTGTTTGGGCTGTAACAACAATTCCTGTGGGTTTGTGTTTAAGCCTTACAGCAGTTGAAACTTTATTTACGTTTTGTCCGCCATGTCCGCCAGCTCTGTATGCATCAAATTCGATATCCTCAGGATTTATGTGCAAATCAATGTCGTCAAGCTGGGGAAGAACGGAAACTGTTGCAGTTGAAGTGTGAACCCTGCCTCTTTTTTCCGTCAGGGGAACTCTTTGAACTCTGTGTACGCCCGCCTCATATTTAAAAAGGCCAAAAGGTGCACCAGCTGGCGGATTTGCTTTTTCCCCAGAGATTTTAATTACGCTTTCATCAACCTGTTCTACATTAAAGCCTATTTTTTGTGCAT
>JACPDD010000010.1:0-3635 GCA_016184205.1 Candidatus Levyibacteriota bacterium
AACCCTGAGCAAAGTCGAAGGGTCATTTAACCTCTCCTTTTCTTAAAAGCCCTGTTTGTGCTCCAACTTTGCTTATAACTGAAGATGCATTTCTTGCTCCAAAGCTCATGGCTTCTCCTAAGCTTTGTCCTAATAAAACTGCAGACAAAAATCCGCTTGCATAGGCATCTCCTGCGCCTGTCTTCTCAACTACTTCAACCTTAACAATTCCATGCCTTATAACTTCCCCCTGCTCATTTATAAGATACGAGCCCCTTTCAGCATCTGTCACTACTACAACTTTTGGCCCAAGATCTTTTAGCGCCCTAAGTATTTCCTCGATATTTGATATTTGTCCTGAGCTTGTCGAACGGATGATATTTGATATTTCTATTGCCTCGCCAATATTAAGAAAGAGAATTTGTGCTTCTTTTAGTACCTCTGCTATTGACTCTTTTCCTGCTCTTATTTGAAGAGTGCCTGGGTTAAATGCGAGTTTTGCCCTGCTTCTTTTGACAAATTCCAAAACTCTACCGTATGGCGTCCTCCAGTCCTCCCCTAGTGAGGTTAGATAGACCCAAGAAGTTTCTGCATTATCAAAGCTGAAATTATGTTCCTTTTTAAGATGTTGGGAAAAAATTGTTCTTTCTTTTGCAAAATTTAGAATAACGCTAAAAGATGAGGGAGTATTGCTATTTTTTTTAAGCAAACTCTCAGAAACATTCTCTTTCTTAAGCACATTTATGATTTTTTCGGAAAATTCATCAGTTCCTAATTCTGCCATTAAAGCTACACTCAGGCCCATTCTGGCAACTCCAACAGATACATTTGCGGCGTTTCCGCCTAAGAGAAACTCACTGAAATCAACAGGAATTTTCTCTCCAGCTTTTATCTTAAGCTCCCCATTGTCTAAGCGGATGTATTCGGAGGCGTTTTGAATAGTTAGAAATTCGTCAACAGTGGCATTCCCTACGGCAATAAGGTCAAATCGCATAACCTTATATTACACTATTTTCCAATAACTACCAATGCCTCTGCAGAAGATGTGGCAGACAAATCAGATGATGTTGCGCCAACTGTATATTTTGCTGATAAATCTTTACTCAAAAGCGCCAAGAAATTTGACTGGGTGCTTTTTACTTGAATTGTTACATTCTGAAAATCTGAATTTTCGGCGTTTCCAATGGATATAACATTATAGCCAAGACTTTCAAGGTAATCTCTTGCAGATGCTGCAACACCTGTTATACCGCTTCCATTGAGAACTTCAATAGAAAGAGTGCTTCTGTCAAGTCCAGTTGCGCTATCTACCGGGTTTGCTGTTGGGGTCGGGGTCTTGGTTGGCGTAGGAGTTTCTTTTGCTTCGGTTGGAGTTTCAGTAGGAGCTTCTGTTATAAACTCTGTTGGTGTTGGAGTTATTTCTGCTTTTTTAGGTTCATTGCTTGAGCCTAGAATTCTAAATAGTCCAAAAAGCAAAAGCCCAGCAACCGCAATTGTTGCTAAAAGATAAAAAAACCTCTTCGGACTTCTTTCTCTAGGAGTTACTATTGGGGCAGAAGGTGTTTGTTCGAAAGTTAAACCTTCCATGAGCTTTGAGCAAAAGTATAACACACAATCCTATCTTGTCAACCCCGATTAAATCGGGGGCAAGTAAAACAGAATGCAGTGGGGCTAACTCAAAAGAGCAGGATTATTTTTTACTTCCAAAACTTTTGCATTCATAACTTCTTCAATTTTTGTAATAAAAAGGGGGATTTGGCTTGCAAATTCTTCGATTTTGTCTTCCATTTGAGGACTATCTGCCGGAATATCTTTTATTTGGTCCAGCTGGTCCGGAGTAAGACTATCAATAAGAGCATCTAAAATAGCAGTATTAAATAAATCACGGAGTTTTTCCGCTATAGTACTTTTTTGTTCTTGAGGCAGTTCTGAAAAGTTAGGAATTTGTAAAACTTCCAAAACTCTGGCCTCAATGTAACTGTTTATTCTTTTGTCCATAATAATTTTTATGAAGCGAGGGCAAGCTGCGCAATCTTTCTTTTAACCTCATCATTAAAGTTTAACATAAATCCGGCAGGAAGATTCCTATGGTCAAAGTCTCCTACGATACCCCACTCTGGAACAGAAATTTTAGACTGAATGCACAGTTCTCTTGCTACGCCCAGAATTTCAGGATTTGTATGCGACCTGCCTAAATCCTCCAAAAGAGTAGAAACTTCAGCCCATGGATCTGAGTTGACAGGAAGCGGCAGGGATTCCGACAAAACTGCAATATCAGGAGGAATTAATTGAGCAGAACCAAGAATTTCTCCAATATGCTGGTTAACGCCTTCAACATTAAGAACTGTTCCGGCAGGAATTTTTGTTGCATCAACAATTCCATTATCAGAAAGAAGACTTGCAACGCTACGTTCTATTTCATCAGTGGTTGGTGGCCTGCCCAGCTTATCTGTTAAATACTTATCTACTTCAACCCATGGGTTTGAGCCGGCAGGAATTTCTATTGTTTCAGGACCCGGTGGCGTTGCTAATTCTTTCGGAGAAATATCCATAGGACTTTCAACCTCAGGAGTCTCAGGAACCTCAGCAATTGGCGGCGATGATGGGCCGGCAGGCGTTACTGCCTCAGCTACACCGGCTTCGGGCGCAGGAACAATCTCTTCCCCCACTCCCGCAGGGATTTCTGGTGTTGACGGACCGGCAGGCGGCATTGTTTCAACTACACCGGCTCCGGGCGTTGGGGCAGTAATTCCTTCCGCTCCCGGAGTGGGTGTTCCACTCGGAGTTGGAGCAACAGCTTCTCCTGCTCCCGGCGCAGGCGCTCCTGCAAGCTGTGGAATATCCGGACTTCCTGGCGCAGCCCCTATTCCTGGAACATGGTGGACAATATTGCCCCAGTCTACATGGTCCATAATCAGACCGCCGACTACTCCACCAACTGCTCCGCTAATCGCACCTCTTATTGCCGCGTTTCTAAGCTTTGTACGATCTGCCGCTTTAAGTCTTGCCAATTCATTTTTTAACCCTTGTCTTATTCCCTTTGTTTCAGAAGTCTCTCCCATATCTACAGTCTTTCTTAGCTTATAATACTCGACCGCTAGTCCACCAACTGCTCCAGCTCCTGCTGCAATTCCAAATCCCCCAACGCCTGCTATAGCAAGACCCGTCCTCGCTAATTGTTTTGCTCCGCCTCCCAGTACAGCACCAGCTATAAAATCAGGCAAAGGTTGGCCTAGGACTTTTGCTTTAGAGACTTTTCTGCCGGCACCTTTTGCAAGCTTTTCAATCTGTTCTTTATTTGGGAGCCTACCTGTTATTTTTTTTACTGCTTCAGATATTCCATCCCTAATTCTCGCATCGGAAAAGAAATGCTTTGTCTGTTCTGCTTCTCTTTCTCTTGCGCCTGGTCGTCTGGTAAATGTAATAGGTTCTGTTCTAAGTCTTCTAGTTCGTTCTGCTTCTGCTTCGCTCATTGCCCTACTAACAGCTGCTGATCTTTCAGACGCAACTGATCCGTAAGCGCCTTGTTCCGTTGGTAAAACTAATGGAGTTTCTGATAATTGAGCTGGCGGTTCTGCTGCCTGGGCTAATGGAGGCTCAGGCGCTACTGGAATAGCGCTTGGCTCCGGTTTTCTCATCCAACCAGGAATTCTAAC
>JACPDD010000010.1:3678-21835 GCA_016184205.1 Candidatus Levyibacteriota bacterium
GACGGGGGCTTCTGGTTTTCCTCCTCCTCCAAACAATCGGCCGAAAAGTCCCCTTCCTGGCTTTGGCGCTTGCGTAGAAACTTCCGCTCGCGCAGCGTCTACCAAGTCTTGCGGCAAACCTCCATCTCCTGTTGGGCGCTGGGCATCTCCTGACACTGTTCCAGGAGTAGTTATTTCTCCTGCGGGTATCTGACTTTCCGGATGGGATCCCAAAGGAGCCCCAAGGAAACCCGTTGCAACATTTGCGGCTGGAGGAGGCGTACCTCCCAGAAAGCCCGGCTTTCCTCCTGTTGGGGTTACTGGCGAGACTTCTCCTACATCTGGTCCTGGCATAATATTTTCTTTAAATCATCATTTCATCTTAACACTCATTTGTCAACCCGCTGAGCGGGTTCAAGCACTCTCAGCATATGCTAAGATAAAATCATAAATGGAGCAACAAGTAGCACAGCAAACGCCAGCTGAAAAGGTAAGTGCTTCGGATTTGATTAACAGAATCGTAACAGACTACGGCTCAAAAGATAAAGACAGAGCTCCAAGACTCCTTGATAGCATTGCAGGACTTTTGGAAATGGGTAAAGCTTCAGGGCCAAATACTTCTGCTCTTTTAAAAAAGATTGGGGAAGATGCTGAAATACGCGCCGCAGTAATTGATCGGCTTGTTAGAGAATACAGCCCTGATAAATATGAAAAAACAGAAGTGAACATAAAACTTGCACGCTTGATTGGAATGGATACTGATTCCCTGCAAAATACTAAAAATTTAATTAAATTCATTGAGCATGAGCGTAAAAAACAACAGCAAAAAAGAAAAATCCGCATAGACTTGGGAAAAAAAGCAAGAGAAGCATTGGTAATAGGTGTACTAAGTATTGCCGCCGGTCCCTCATTTATAGCAATTAACGCAAAAACATTACCTACGCCTGCTGAGGCAAAGACTATACCTGCTGCAACCATGCCTGTTACAGAAGAATCCATAGGAATTATCCAAGAAAACCAAGGAAACATCATAGAAACTGAAGCAAGAATCAGTTTGCCTTCAAAAGAACAGCGGATACTTTATCCGAAGGAGCTAACAGATAGTGAAGTTACGCCTTGGATAGGGCAACTTCGCAACTCCCACGACTCGGTTCTAATAGAAGCGCTCTTCACTAAAGAGTTGGCTTCGATGAGTAGTGAGAAAAGAGAAGAAACTATGCAGGCAATTGCCAAAGCATCTGTACAAGCTTTAATTGAACATTATGGAAACTCTCCTACAATAGTTGGCATTGACCCTGGACACGGAGGAACAGATATCGGCTCCTCTGCAAGAACCCCGGACGGAACTATACTTCTTGAAAAAGATCTCACTTGGCAACTTGCCCTAATGGTTTCTGAAGAGATTTACTCCCAATCTAAAGGAGGGTATTTTGGTGTAATGCTCCGGCCTCAATATCCCGTTGATGAGGATTTAGATAAAGATGGCACTATATCTGCAATTGAAAGACTGCAAAAAAGAAAAGCTCTTTTACGTGAAACTCAAAAACGATTAGGAGAAGCTTTCCCTGAGATAGTTGATGGGAATATTGTCTATTTGTCTTTACATTTTAATGACTATCCGGACCAAACTTTAAAAGGCACTGAAACCTTTTGGCCAAATGACGTTGCAGTTAATAGCGAAAAACATCGTTTGTCAAGTAAGCTTTTAGCACAGGCAGTTCAAGAAAAAATTGTTGCCGCAATAATAAAAACGGGTTATGCTGTTGGGAATTTGGGAGCAAAAGAAGATCCCGACAGAAGACCGACAGGAGCAAATTCCGATCCTATATTTGGTCCATATATTGCACTTGGCTCTCCTAAACTGGATAGACATCTAAAACAGGGCGGAAAAAACTAATTTGCTATAATAAAAGCTCTATGCAAAAGCTGTTGTTCCTTATTTTCTCTAGCCTCTTTTTAGCCCTAATAATCTTTTTAAATGTATTTATCCCAACACTTGCGCAAAACGATAAATGCGCTAATCCATCGGCTTTGGATTTGATAGATATACAAAGCTGTCTTGATAATTTAAGCCGTGCGCGCGATCAGTCTGTTGCAGCAACTGCAGGCGTTCAAAAACAAGTTGACGGAATAAAATCACGTGTCTTATTTATTGAAAATGATCTTGTTGCAAAACAAAAAAATATTGAAGACGGCTATGTAAAACTTGAAAAACAAACTCAAATTTTAAACAACGCAATAAGAAATTACTACATAAGCACTTATCATAACTCTCCTTTTCTTATATTTCTTTCTGCCGAGTCCGCATCTCAAATAACTCAGCTATTAGCGTATCAGCAAGCAACTACAAACAGGGACAAGGCAATAATTACCAACATTGCATCCACAATTCAAACTCTTCAAATCTTAAAAGAAGAACTTGAAAGGGAAAAGATAGAACTTGCTGCTGTTAAAATAAAATTGGATAAGGTAGTTGCAGATTCAAGAGCTTACCAAGCAGTCCTTTCAAGTCAAATCGCCCAGCTTTCGGCAAGACAACAGCAAATCTTAGCCCAAAGACTTTCAAGTCTTGGTATCCCATTATTTGCTAGCGCCGCAGGAAGCTGTTCAAGTGATTTAACTAATGGGAAAGTAGCAGGATTTAGTGGTGGGTTCGGACTCTTCACTTACGGTGTCCCAAACAGAGTAGGGCTAAATCAATATGGAGCTTTTGGAAGAGCAAAATCAGGACAAAACTATACTCAAATCCTGGAAGCTTATTATAGTTACGATTCAATTGCCGGCGTAGACCAAGGAATTCAAATTCACGTTTCCGGAAACGGCATTGACTGGACAGGCTCTTTGGAAGATTATGTAAAACGCATCTATGAAGTTCCAGATTCGTGGGGAGATCAAGGAGGAATGGAGGCGATAAAAGCCCAAGCAATTGCAGCACGCTCTTATGTTCTTGCCTATACCAACAATGGACAAGGCTCTATTTGCCCAACAGAACAATGCCAAGTATTTCAGACTGGTGAAAAGGGTGGAAACTGGAGTGCTGCGGTAAACCAGACTGCAGGACAAGTAATGATACAAGGGGGAAACCCTATTAAAGCATGGTTTAGTTCAACTCACGGAGGATATACTCATTCATCGGGAGATATTGGATGGAATGGGACTTCATGGACTAAAAATGCACAAGATACTTCAAGCTCTGCCTCAAGTTTTGCAGATTTAAAGAACAACGCATATGACAAGGACTCTCCTTGGTTTTACTGCAATTGGGGATCAAGAAGTCAATACGGCGGCACAGCTTGGCTTACTCAATCGGAAATGGCAGATATTGTAAACGTTGTTAAGCTTGCTTCAGTTGATTCAACAGTAAATGAACACTTATATCAAACCGATAAGCCTAATCCAGCAGGAACTGACACCTGGGACAGCGCAAGAGTAAAACAAGAGTTAGAGAATAAAGGAATAACACCATTCAATTCAGTCTCCGGGATAAATATGGATGTTGATTGGGGCAGCGGTAAGGTATCAACGGTTCACGTTAGCGGAAATGCGCCTGACCCTGCTTTTTCAGGTAGTTTCTTTAAAACATACTTTAATCTTAGGGCGCCTGCAAATATTCAAATTGTAGGTCCGTTGTATAATGTAGAGAGAAATTAAGCATGGCTGATATATTCGTGGCGCATAATTATTCAAAGAAAGAGGAAGAGTCTGTTGTTAGAGAAAATCCTAATCAGCCTGAGAAGGCCAAACATCACGTTCATTTATTCTCTACTTTCTGCACAAATCCGGATGATATTCGCTTTGAAAATCAAAAAGAAGGGGAAGAAATACTTCTCTTTTTAAGAAGACATTTTATTACCAATATCTCCTGGATATTTATATCTATTCTCCTTGTCCTTATTCCTTCGGTCATACCATTTTTCCTACCCATACTCAACATGGACCTTTCTTTTGTTCCCGCAGGGCTTTTGGCAATACTTATTCCTTTTTATTATCTTGGAATATTTTCCTACATATTGGTGAATTTTATGACATGGTTTTATAATATCTTTATTGTCACCAAGGAAAGAGTTGTGGACATTGACTATTCGCATACTGTAATTCACAATGTTTCAGAAACCAAGACAAGCCATCTACAGGATGCAAGCTATTCTCAAACAGGATTTATAAGCTCCATTTTCAACTACGGCAATGTTTTTGTTCAGACTGCAGGGACTGAAGTAAATTTTGAAGCACTTGCAGCACCCAGTCCAAGAAAAGCAGTAGAAATTATTGCAAGTCTCATTGGAGCAAAAAAATAATGGATGTAATAGAGCTCATCGTAAAAATACTAATGCTTGTTTTAATTGCTTGTTATATAGTTTTTACACTTGTTGTTTTCAATCAAGTTCTGGTTATGAATAGGATTGTTACGCTAAATCATGCTTCCGGTTTTCTTAAAACTGCAGCTGTCTTTCATATTTTACTTGCTATTTCGCTTTTTGTCGCGGCTCTTGTTATACTATAATCAAGACAATGGGAACTGTAGTTTTTAGCAAAATTGCGGCCACTCCAACAGAGACTGCATGGTCTCAAGCATACAGTGCAGGAAAGCTATTTACAGTTTTATCCCTGAAAGAAGATTCAGCAAAGAATTTGCCAGAAGGCGAGAATCCGCCATCTGGCGGATCGCTTAAAGCAATTGGCAAAAATATCCTAGATACTCTTGAAACCGAATTTTTTTCTTTGGAAGAAAAAAATCTTGAGTCAATAAAAGGAGCTGTAGGGCAAGCGTTGAAGGGAATACCACAAGAGGCTCAATTTTCTTTTATAACTGCGGTTGTCTCAGAGAACATTTTATATTCCTGCATAGTTGGAAAGGGAGAAGTTTTTATTAAACGCGGCGATAAATTCGGCTACGTTTTGCAGTCTGAGAGCGATTCCAAGGAAATCTCATCAGCCTCTGGTTTTTTAGAAAATAGGGATTTAATAATCCTTGCAACGGAAGGTTTTACAAAAACTGTTTCTAAAGAACACTTGAGCGAATCTTTGGACCACCTGCCTCCGGCGGAAATTGCAGAAAACTTAGCACCAAAAGTTCATGAGGGAGATGAAGCAGGAGCAGCAGCGATAATATTGTCCTATAAGGAAGAGGCAGAAGCACATGATGCTGTGGCGGAAGAAGAAGGGGCGGAAATAAACACTATATCCCAGGATGCGGATATTGAAAAAACTAATGAAGAGTTAGAAAGCAAAAAGATTAACCCCATTGGCTTTATATTTCCTCTTTTTGCAGGAGTTAAAAATCTAATTCCCGCAAGGCTCAGCCATTCTAAAAAAGTTTATTTGACAATTGTAGCGCTTGTCCTTCTTGTGCTTGTTGCAAGTGTGCTATTGGGAATAAAAAAACAAAATGATGCAAAAATAGAATCAGCGTTTAACTCTATATACCCTCAGGCGCAAAAGAACTTTGATGAAGGAGAGAGCTTGAAGGATTTGAATACAAGCCTGGCAATAGACAGCTTCAACCAAGCCAAGAAAATTCTTGAAGAAAATATTGATAAATTTCCGAAAAATTCAAAACAGGCAAAGCAAGTCAATGACTTGCTTTCAAAAGTTAACAAGGAGATAAAAGATATTTCACCCTCCGCTGGAACTAAAAATTTAGACAGAAGTAAAATTACCATAAGCGTGCAGAATGGAAGCGGAGTAGAAGGTGCGGCAGGGACAGCTTCAGATTTTTTGGAAGAAAAAGGGTACAAAGTAAGTTCCAAAGCAAATGCGGATAACTACAACTACGAGGGCTCAACAATAAAAGTTAAGAAGACAATAGAAAATTATCTAGATATGCTTAAAAAAGACTTGGGTGAAAAGTACAAGGTGAGCACTGCATCTTCAGATTTATCTTCCGGTTCCCCCACCGACGCAGTAGTAATTATTGGAAAATAACTATCCTATCCCTGGACCATCAACTGGAGGAATATAGGGGAGATTGTTTCGAGTATAATAAAACTTTCTTGGATTATTGAAGGCCTTCCCCAATACTTCCTCCTGTCTCGCAGGATTATTTGACCATTGATTAAATCCCAATCTAATATCGCCCCGAGACTTTCTAATAACAATTGTGCCTTGATAATCGCAACCGATAACGATTACTCTGGATTCATATGTCCATTCAGAGTAAAAATCTTTAGAATTAGACATTGAAAACCTACTAGGTCTATCGTCTACGATCGCTCTTTCCCAACTTCCTCCACTCCAGATTAAGCTCAATCCAGCTAAATCTTCTATAAATGATGATGCAGAAGAACCACCTCTTGCTTTATAGAACCTTCTATTATGAATATTACTAGCTATATTTAACTCATCGTCATATCCTTTGATAGGCTCCAGTCTTATAACTCCATTTACAACGTACGTTCCCGCAACTATAGATGCTACTTCATTGGCTAATTTAGGGAATTCGCTTTGTTGCCAAAGATCTCCAGTTCTCTTTTTTCTTTCTTCTGTTGTTTTCAAAATCCTGGCTTCCTCCTGCCGTCTAATAATAACTCTTCTTCTATTTTCCTCTACCTGACGCCTAGCACTTCTCTCCTGTTCTTCAGCAGCTCTCCTAGCCGCTTCTCCTGCTGTTTGCATTTGTTGTCGCAATCTTTCTAAAAATCCCATTTGTGGTCTGGATTATACAACCTATGGTTAATTTTGGCAAAAATTTAACCCAGTGTGATATTATTGGGGTACAATTGTACTGAGCGGAGCCAAGCCTGACTTGGCGGAGTCGAAGTATGAAAATAGCAAATAAAAAAGCTTTTTTTGATTACCAAATTACAGACCGGCTTGAAGCTGGAATCAATCTTATTGGCGCTGAGGTTAAGGCTGTGAGGCTTGGTCATGCAGATTTGTCCGGAAGTTTTGTAAAAATAATAGGAAGCGAAGCATATCTTGTAAATGCCAAAATCTTCCCTTATAAATACGCAGCACCGCAGGGTTATGATGAAAACCGCACCAGAAAACTCTTGCTTCACAAGAGCGAGATTATTGCTTTAAAAGGAAAAACCGATGGTTCAAATTTGAGCCTAGTTCCACTCTCTATTTATACTACAGACAGCTTCATAAAAGTTGAGCTCGGCCTAGCTCGCGGAAAAAAGGAATACCAAAAGAAAGAAGCCTTGAAAAAAAAGGATATTAAAAGAGAGCTTGAGCAAGACTTATCGGAAAGCCAATAAAAAACCCTGAACAATAAGTCAGGGTTTTTGTGGAGATGTCCGAGAGTGACTCGGAGTCCAAAAGTCTATTTTAAAAACATCTACAAGCTTAGTTGATTTTTAAGAGTCGCTTTATCCTTTTCCAATCAACAGGAATGGATAAAACCGAGATTATAAATTCGATAAGGAACTAATCATTCTCCTTATTAATTTCTCAACTGTGTTTTTGCTCGTAAAGTCCCATTGAGAAAAGACTCTATGAACAGCTTGTCAACTACTTAAGCGTATGCGTAAGCGAGTGGACGAGCGCTAAAATTGCTTTTAGCATTTATATTTTGATCTGTTTTACGACTGTTATCAAAGTCGGCTTGCTGTTTTTAAAGTGCAACTCTTGTCGATGCAATGCATCCCCAATAAGCAAGTATTTTACCTAAAATTGCTTCAAATGTCAAGTTTTTGTCTCTTTTTATTGTTCGCGCTTGAATAATTTAACTATAGGGTATATAATGCTTCTATGGGAAATTTGCAAGAAAGAATGCAACAGAGAAGGACATTTGGTGTTCTTCAAAATCAGGAAAGTTGGCTGATTCCTCCAATGGCAACAACTGAAGGGCAGATGGCTTTTGCTTTTGAAGCAATTAGTAAATTAGGCGTCAGGGATATGTTGGAAGAAATTAAAAGAGACGCTTGGGGAGAAAGGGGAAATATAGAACCTTTTGAAAAAGAATGGGCACGAGGTATATGCCTAACATATTCCTATAAAGAACCTGACGGGGGAAATCATGATTATGAAGTTATCGGTTACAAAAAGAAGCTTAGTATGGGAGAGTGGAAAAATCGTGCCATAGAGACTAATTTTCAAGACTCAGGTCCTAGGGTTACTTATGAATGGAGAGAATGGCATGGTCCCCATTTTGAAAACATTCCCATCATAGAGGATCATGGAATCGTATATCACATGGAAAACAAACAAACCTCGCTTTCAGTAGCTTTTCATTATGCTAGCATGGGCAGATATTATCTGGATAGGAATAGGTATTACTTAGATGTCAGCGATAGTTTATTAGATAGGAGAGCAACTCTTGGTGGTAGGCATCCTTTCAGGAGCCTACCTTTCAATCCCATAAAAATAGATTATACTTCTATGGCGACCTTTTTAAACGAGGCACTTTTAGACGCGTGTAATGAGAGAACCGACAGAAAAGGATTGCCCAACGATATCGATACAAGAGTACAACGAAGAGTAGCGCAAATTCCTCCTTCCCAACTGAGATATTCATAGCCCAAACATCGGTTTTTTATTGTTCGCGGGCAAGCGTGAGGCCAAAAACCTTTTTTGCTCCGGCTCTTTTGAGTACATTTGAACATTCAAGAAGAGTTGAGCCGGAAGTTAAAATATCATCAACAAGTAGGATATTGGGATATTTAGATATTGAGATATTTGAGCGAACGGCAAAAGCGCCATGCATATTCTCCGCTCTCTCTTTTCTATCAAGCTTGAATTGGGTTTTTGTATTTTTATTGCGTATCAATACATCACTACAAGGAATACCTAGCCTTTCAGAAAGCCCCTTTGCCAAAATTTCTGCTTGATTGTAGCCTCTTTTCTTAAGTTTTGAGGAATGCAGCGGGATAGGAACAAGAACAATTGTTTTATGGTTAAGTTGTTGAATGGTTCTTGCGAGGGTTTCGTTTTGAATTATTCCTTCATAAAATAGCTCGCTTAGCAAACTGCGCAAGTCAGAAAGATAAGGCTTGTACTTAAAGTTATAAATAAGCTTTTTAGCAATTGGGTTATAGATAATACTTGAGAAACTTCCATCTATTGAGTAGCGAGTTTGGCAGCCTGGATGAGTCAAGCCATTTATGGCAGGCTTATTACAAACAAGACAAATACTGCTGTCATTAAAGGAAAGATATGTAAAGCAATCTGTGCAAATATAATCTCCCAACTTTTTACACGAGATACATTTTTTAGGAAATAAAAAGTCAAGAATACTCATTGTTAAAATGGCTGAATAGCTATATGGCTATGTAACTATTGAGCTATTAGTATTATACTAATAAAAATGGCACGCATTTTTATTATTAGGCATGGTGAGACTACAGATAATAAGGAGCAGATTTTTTCAGGAAAGCGCGATGTTGATTTAACAGAAAAAGGAACTCGGGAAGCCAAAGAAATCGGCGAAGAACTAAAAGATGAGAAGATAACAAAAGCTTACCAGTCAAGCCAGCTTCGTTCGAAACATACGCTCGATTTAGTATTGGACGGGTACCATTCGGATATTCAAATTTTTACAGATGATAGAATTCGGGAAAGAGACTATGGAGATCTAACAGGCAAAAGTAAGATCGAGACAGAACAACAAAATCCTAAGATGTATAAATTGTGGCACCGTTCATATGATGTTCCCCCGCCGAATGGCGAAAGTATAAAAGATGTTGAAACAAGAGTTATGTCGTTTTTGTATGATTTGCTCCCAAAACTTTCTCCTTCCGACGTTGTTCTAATCTCGGCCCATGGAAATTCAATTAGACCAATGAGGAAGTATTTTGAGCATTTAACAAATGAGGAAATGTCCAGATTTGAACACGAGCCAGGTAAAATCTATACCTACACAGTTTGAGCGCTACAATTTATTTTATCCTTTAAGCCACTCTTTCCAATTTTTGGGCCAACCAATCAAAAGAAGCAAAGCTAGGGGAGCTCCCCAGTTAGCCCAGCGTTCAACAAAATCCCAGACCGGCATACCTACAATCGGCCGCAAAAGTGCGGTCCAAAATCCCCAAAATACCATCCACAAAAGCGCAAGGCGCACCGGCTTAATCAAAATAAGAATTGCCAGTAAAATATCTACAATGCCAGTAATGAATAACAATTGTGTTGCCGTGCCCGCGTCAGACACGCCAAATTGAGCATACCAACCTACCCATTCTTTTTTGCCTTGTAGGGCAAAAACGCCATGGCCAATGAATTCCCCAGCAACTGAGATTCTAAGAACCCATTCAATTAGCTTAGACTTTTCCATTTCTTTGAGTATACAACTTTTGAACGTACAACCAAACGCTTCTTTTTCCAACTGGCGGAGAGGGTGGGATTCGAACCCACGGTCCTTTCGGACGGCGGTTTTCGAAACCGCTGCACTAGTCCGCTATGCGACCTCTCCAATTGGCGGAGGAGGTGGGATTCGAACCCACGTGAGCCTTTCGGCTCAGGAATTTAGCAAACTCCCGCAATGGACCAAGCTATGCGACTCCTCCGTTTATATATTCTATCAAAACAGCCAATTCGATGCGAGCCTTGACCTCGATTTAATCGGGGTTGACTAAAACCACAACTTCTTATAAAGTTAAACTATGCCCAATGATGATCCTTCGACAAGCTCAGGAGAGAATTTTTTGCCAAAAGAGCCGCTTGATTCTTCATCCCCTGCACAGCCTCAAGTGCAGGCTAATAATACCAATCAAGTAAGAACGCTTCTTTCTTGGTCTGCACCTGGGCGACCATTTCATAAAAGAAGCAAGGAATATTACCTAACGAGCCTTTTAATTGTTATTTTTGTTGAAGTAATCCTGTTTCTTTTTTCACAATACCTTTTAATGGTTGTGGTCTTGTCTCTAGTTTTCGTTTCTTTTGCTCTTGCAACAGTTGCCCCAAAAGACTTTCATTACAGACTTAGCACAGAAGGGGTTACAGTTGAAGACCATTTTTATCTTTGGCAAGAACTTTATGATTTTTACTTTAAAAAAAGAGGCAATACTCAAGTTCTACATCTAAGAACTCATGCTTTTATTCCCGGAGAACTTACAATTACGCTTGGGGACATGGATAAAGAACATGTAAAAACTGTTTTATTGCCTTATCTTCCCTACAGAGAAGTCATAAAGCCAACATTTACGGAAAAATCCGGAGATTGGCTTGCCAGAAATTTTCCTCTTGAACGAAGCTAGTTTATTTGTAAATCAACCTCTTTTAAGCTAAAATGAAATCCGACATGCCCTCGTAGCTCAGTTGGATAGAGCGCGACGTTGCGGACGTCGAGGTCGAAGGTTCGAATCCTTTCGAGGGTGCACTGGGTGGGGTGCTGGAGCGGTTGAACAGGATGGTCTTGAAAACCATTAAGGGTGCAAGCTCTTCGCGAGTTCGAATCTCGCCCCCACCGCCATGAAATTTGAATTTTCAGCAGGTGGAATAGTCTTCAAGCGAAAAGCGAAAAGCGAAAAGCTAAAAGAAGACCTACTAATTCTTGTTGCACAACACTCACAACATCATGGGTGGGTTTTCCCAAAAGGCTTAATTGATAAGGGTGAGGGAAAAGAAGAAACAGCTCTTAGGGAGGTTGAAGAAGAAACTGGAATAAAAGCAAAAATTTTAAAGCCTTTATCTTCAACTGAATTCTGGTATGTCTTAAAAGGGGAGAAAATAAAAAAAACCGTATATTACTTTTTAATGGAAGCAACAGGAGGAAATATTGAAAAGCATGATAAAGAAATGGAAAACGTTGAATGGCTGCCGCAGGAAGAAGTGGAAGAAAGACTGACTTACAAGTCAGAAAAAGAAGTTTGGGAACAAGCCCGAAAAATGATACAATAATAAACCGCAAATTCCGAAGGAATTTGAAGACGAGAATCCAGCGAAAAGCTAAAGTCCGAGATCACGAGGACGAAAGCGCAAAGCTGTGATTTGAGGAGGAGAGGTGGCCGAGTGGTTTAAGGCGCACGCTTGGAAAGCGTGTGGCGCAAGCCTCGCAGGTTCGAATCCTGTCCTCTCCGCAAGGGTTGACCCCGTAGAGCTCTGGAGATTCTATCGGGGTTGACAATTAAACCTAATTAATTCAAACTAGTGAGAGGATGAGGCCTGTCCAAAAGTTTAAGCGTTTAGCGTTTAGCGTTAAGCGTATAGTTTTGAGTTTGTTATTTGTTATTTGTTATTTGTTATTTGTTAGTGTATCACCTTCTTCTGCTCAAACCGCGCCCGCTTCGAGTAGCTCAGCAGTAACCCCAAACTCCTACGCTGCCCCAAACACCAATGCCGATGTCCCAAAAAATCTTCACACATGGACACAGAATGTAATGATAGAAACAATGGCCGCTCTAACTTGCCAGCTAGCTGGAGTAGACCCTGTCAATCCAAACCAAAAATGCCTAGGTATAGACCAGAAAAACGGTCAAATTGGTTTTGTTGAAAACGGCGGGGGTGCAATAGGACTCATGGGAAAGGCAATTACCATGCTTTATACCCCTCCTGCCAGTAGCGGACAATATTTGCAAAACTTAGCAAGTAATTTTGGTCTGGTCAAACCTGCACAAGCCCAACTCCAGGAAACAGGATTTAAAGGTCTTTCTCCTCTTCTTGGAATTTGGAGCACCTTTAGAAACATGGTTTATCTTCTGTTTGTTCTTATCTTTGTAATAATAGGCATTGCAATTATGCTTAGAGTAAAAATTGATCCAAGAACTGTCATGACTGTTCAAAACCAAATTCCCAAAATTATCGTGGGAATACTTCTTGTAACCTTCTCTTTTGCCATAGCAGGATTTCTTATAGATTTGATGTATACCTCTATATATTTGACAGGAAATGCTATTGTTGCAACCGATTCTAAAATTACTGAAAAGAGTCTTGTTGTAGATATAGCTAGCTCCACCAATCCTTTTTCTGCAGCGAACAGAATAGGAGGAGCCACCGGAGGATCATTGGGACTGAGTAATATTGCCTGGGAACCTGCAAAATCAGTAGGGGGATATATTGCTCCTATTTTTGACAATGCTCCAGGAAAGATAATAACGGGAATAGTCATGGGCGTAGTTGGTAAATTTGTTGTAAAGGGAACCTATGATGTCGTTGGGGGAATTTTAACAGCTGTCGGACTTATTGGAGGAACTGCTGCAGGAGGTCCCGCTGGAGCTATCGCTGGCGCAGCAATCGGGAGTAGCATCGCTAATTTTATTGTAAGTCTTATCGCATTTCTTGTAATTTCAATTGCTCTTCTCTTTGCACTGTTTAGACTCTGGTTTGCCCTTATATCTGCGTACATATTCCTCCTCCTTGATGTAGTAACTGCCCCTTTTTGGATTTTTGCTGGCCTGATACCTGGAAGCTCAATTAGTTTTGGCCTATGGTTAAGAGATATAATCTCTAATTTGGCTGCATTCCCAACAGCAATAATTATGTTTCTTTTGGCAAGAGTTTTTATAGATGCTTTTGGTACAACACAAGCTGCAGGTCAATTTGTACCTCCTCTTATTGGAAATCCTAGCGCCACAAATGCAATTGGGGCACTGATAGGGCTCGGTTTTATTCTACTTACTCCCCGAGTCGTAGAAATGACAAAAGCAGCGCTTAAGGCTCCAAAGTTTGACACAACCCCAATCAAACAAGCCATTGGCGTAGGGACAGGAGCTCCTGGAGCAATTGTGGGACAAGGTAGCCATCTAGGATCTACGCTTTTTGGAATTTCTAATCTTCCTGGTGTTAGAAGTGTACCTATGCTTAATCGTTTATTGCCAAGAGCTGGCGGACATGCTCCTTAATCAACTATTTTTCCTTAGCAATCCTAGACATCATGTAATAAATAAAAGCAAGCATTAGGAGTGGAGCTATTGTTCTAACTAAACCCCAAGCGACTTCTTTTTTCCCTCCACCCGCTCTTTTTTGGAGATCTTGCTGTATCTCACGGGTAATCAAATGACCATCTCTCAGAAGGCCCGTAAAATCGTTTAACTGCAATTCATTCCAAGCCATAGCTCCTCTACCAAAAGAGGCTTGAGCAAAAGAAGCTCTTCCAAGCAACTTGTCCGTAATAGTGCCGATTCCTAAGGGTAATCTGCTATACCAATCTTTACCATAAAACTTCATTATGCCTTCCGCATAATCTGCTACAACAGCTTCAGCAATGTGTGCGTCATAACCTGCAACCCCTTTATAAACTTCAGCCAAAACTTCAACAATTTGCTCTGGACTTTTGAAATGGGCCATACCCTCTACTAATTTATGGGTCGCGTCGGACGCCAATTTGGCATTTGCTATATCTCTCCATCGTCTTGCTATGGATGTTGCTCCCGTTTTAGCAAACTTATATCTATCGTAAGGCAAATCATCCGTTCCAAAGATAAACGGCACTTCCCATTCTCGGTGTTTTAGGTTTTCTACAAATTCGTCTAGCTTGGTTCCACCAGAATTCCCTTCTGTAAATACTTTTTTAATAGTAGCCGTTAATTTAATTATTCTTTCTCGCTGAGCCGGATCTTCAATCAGATCAAAATTAAGAGCTTGAGCTCTGTCTTTTACCGCTCTGTTTTGAAGAATTACAAGTCTATCAAGATCCCCCATTGAGTCCGGATTGTCTTTGTCACCAATTAAAAGGGGGTCATTCATATTGCTTCCTATGTTCCTGAGGACTTCTCCCTGTACGTCTCTTAGGTTGTAGAACAGTCTTAAGGGAAGAATGTTGGATATCTTGTCAAGGCTTCCTCTAATGTTAGCCTCTGCCACTGCAGATTTTTCGGCATTATGACCTGACAAGTCACCCCTATTTTTTTCAATCTGCATTCCCGTTCCTATCCAGTCCATATCACCCGGACTCATATCTCCCAACGCAGAGGCTGTGGGATCATTACTATATCTCCAAGTAGTTCTGGAAAAGATTCCTCCTATTCTAAACGGATTTAGTCTCTGGAGATATCTATATCCTCTTTTATCATCTGCTACATTATTTATGATATCTACCTGTTTGTCCCAAACCCATTCTTGTAATTCTTTATACTCCCAAGGTTTTCTTCCTCTGTTGGTAATATATGAAAACACACGGTTTGCTGCGCCTCCAATATCAAACTTATATATGCTATGCCTAAAGGGCGCTATGCTTTTAATTACGTCTTGACCCCAAAGACTAGCAAGCCTTCCGCCGGTCATGTCTCTCATTCCCTGCTCTTCTTCGGTTGGAAGCTCGGGAAGCACGCTTGATGCAGCGATTTCCGGCACTCTTCCAACAATTATTCCCATGCCTCTAGCAAAGGCAATTGCTCTATTTATTTCCCATTCTGCCATTTCATAGATAGGCTTCCCTTGTTGATCAACTCCTTTTTGAGTACCGTCTACCTGTCCCTCCTTTATTGCTTCATTTAAGTATTTTATTAATAATATTTCCACTCTACCCTTTTCTCCTGTTGTCGGATCTCCATCTACTTCAAATGCAGGAATATAGCCTCCATGCTCTTCTCTGACCTTTAAAAGGGCCTGTTCGTAAAGATGTGCAGCGTCTGCAACTCCTTTTTTACTAAAAGCTAGATCGGCCAAGTCTGCTCTAAAAGGCTGAAGAAATCCGCTTAATTTCTCTGCATCTATACCAGAATAAAATACATAGCCGGCATTATGAATAATTTGCCTCATGGCAAACTCCTGAACAAATCTTCTTGAATCTGCATCTCTGCCTGCACGGCCTAAAGCGTCTATAAAAGCTGCGTATATCGGTTGGTCTGTTAACTGATTGAAGGCATCTGAAAACTCACGGTTAGGCTGAGCATCTGCATTTTTGAAAAGACCATTAAAAATCTCCTCTAGTCCTTCTGTATCATTTACATCGTTAATAGAAGCCAGCTGCTCCCTGGTAAAGAAATGTTCCGGAAGATTTCTGTTTAACCTGGATCTTGCAGCATTTAGCTGTTCCGCTCTTTCTCTTTCGGCAAGAGATTGCACATCTTCCGTAAGTTGATCAATTATTTCTCTTGCTCTATTCCTGTCAAATGCGGAGATACCTGGAGAGCCAACTCTCTTTTCAAGATTCGATATAGTCCGATTTGCGCTCTCTACGCTAAGACTATTAGTACTTACCTCTCTATTATGATTGTTGATTTCAGCAATAAGCTCTGGATCTTGCATATTTGACATATCTATCCCTGCTCCAGGAGGTGCTACCATATTGACCGCGGGCTCCAGGTGTCTGGCTTCTTTTGGAACTTCTGCTTTCCTTTTTTCTATGGCTTGCTGTGCCTCTTCAGTTGGAAGACCTTGTTTTTTTGATAACTCTTGAGCTGCTTTTCTTAGCACATCTTCCGGTATGCCTTTAAGCTCAGTAACCAGTTTATTTATGTCTGGGGCTTGTTCACCAGATGGAGGAATGGATTCCACCGGCTTAACCGGTGGTTGAATTTCTCCTTGTCCTGGTTCTGGCATACTTTCAGGATACGGATTTTGGGCTCTGTTTGTCAAATTGTTGGGCTGAAATCTCTCTGTCATAGTGAGGAAATTTTAAGTCAAACAAGAATAACCTACTTGATATTTAGGCAACAAGAACTTAACAACAGCCCAACACAGTTATTGTTATAATTGTTATATTGCGAAATTGTTATGAAAAAATATCTGCAGCTTAATGACTTAACTTCATACAAAAGGGCTCTAAAACTCTCAAATTTTCTCTGGGAAATAATTATCCAATGGGGAAACTTTGAAAAAAATACAATTGGGTCACAATTCGTACGGTCCGTTGATTCTATCTCGGCCAACATTGCTGAGGGGTTTGGTAGATTTGGCAAAAAAGATAAAATTAAGTTCTATTACTACAGTCTTGGATCTCTTAAGGAAAGCCTTGATTGGAACGAAAAATCAAAACATAGAAAGCTATTGACTCAGGAACAATATAATTATATTCTAGGCGAGCTTCAGGAGTTGCCGAAAGAAATTCATCAGCTCATAAAATTTACAAATGATAAACTAAAAGAATAACAATGAAACAATCAAACAATTCAACAATTGAATTTTCTCATTTCGAGAATTTATATCCAGAAAATTCAAGGTTTGCGGAAATCGAACAGATACTTCATTTTGTTAAAGAAGGAAATTCATGCCAGCTTATTGGACTTTCTGGAGTGGGAAAATCAAATGTTCTGGGATTTCTTGCATACAACAGAAATATTAGGATAAAACATTTGGGAGAAAACCAGAAATGGTTTCATTTTGTACCTCTAAATTTCTCCGAAATTAGAAATAGGCCGCTTGCGCAGGCCTGGAAATTTATATTCCTGGGGCTTATTGAATCTTTAAATGAAAGAAAAATGCCAGAATATGAAACTGTAAATAAAATTTTTAAAGAAAGTTCAAACTTAAATGATGAGCTGGTACTTTTCCAGGGATTAAAAAGAGCAATTGACTATTTGTCTTTAGAAAAGGAGCTAACCGCAGTTTTCCTTTTTGACAGATTTGAAGAATATGCAAAGATGACAGATTCTTCTTTTTTTGCAAACTTAAGAGTTCTAAGGAACAGGGCAAAATACCGTTTTTCCGCAGTTTTTTCGCTCACAAGGCCGATTGAAAATATTATTGACGAGACTATGCTTTCAGACTTCCATGAATTTTTAGCAGGGCATGAAGTTTATCTCAAGCTAAAAGATGAGGTTGGGCTCAATTTTAGGATTTCATATCTTGAAAAAGTAAGCGGGAAGAAAATAGATGAGAAATTAAAAGAAAAAGTAATTTCCTTAACCGGTGGGCACGGCAAGCTCACTCGACTTTCTTTAGAAAGTCTATTAGCAATTAGCGACGAGCGTCTAGCGTCTAGTTCTGAGCTCAAAAATTTTCTTCTTGAACAAAAATCCATACAAGGAGGGCTTTATGAAATATGGCAATTTCTTACGCCTTCGGAAAAAGCAATAATTAGGACTTATGAATTAGGAATTAAGGAAGATTACCTTGAAAAAGTTGGGTTGCTTGAAAACGGAAAAATTGCCATTCCTCTTTTTGAAGAATTTATCTCAACAATTCAGCAATCCAACAATGAAATAATATCCTACAACCCTTCAACAGGAGAAATCAAAAAGGGGGAGAACATAATCTCCGATCAATTAAGCGCTTCCGAATTCAGATTACTTAGATTCTTAATAGAAAACAGTGGAAGAATTGTTGAAAAAGAAGAAATAATAAATGCTGTTTGGAAAGATTCAAAAACCCAGGAAGGAGTAACAGACCAGGCTCTTGACCAGATTGTCTATAGGTTAAGGAA
>JACPDD010000011.1 GCA_016184205.1 Candidatus Levyibacteriota bacterium
ATGTACTGGAAACATCAAAACTTTGGAGAGAAGTTGTGCAGGAACAATCAAAACAATTTAACAATGTAATAATCGAATATATGTTTGTTGATAATGCTTTGTATCTTCTTGGAATTTTCATTTTTGTTTGCTTTCCTCTTAGCGTTTTCTGTATCTTTCCTATTTCTCGTTTGGTCCTGTTTGTATAAATGTCTATAGAATATATGGGATTCATCTGTGAACCCCTGGTTATAATTGCATAGTAGTCTTCAGGGTGATATGTTATTGGTTCTGTTTCTGTATCTTCTTCCACGTTCCCCGTTACAAAAGCTATTCTTCTTTCTGTTGGTATACGATTGAGAATTAATTTAACCACGGGCAGAGAAATTGATAATTCTCTTTCTCTTGCGAATATAGTAGCGGGTAAATCGCTTATATGTGAGAGAAAATCATGCAGGGGAATTCCTGGATTCATTGTTCCTCCCCATTTAAGGGATTGCAAAAAAGCCTCTTGCAAAAACATTTGTCTTTCAATAACTATCTCTCGACTTGTCATAGAGGTCTGTATTATAACTCAATTAAGTGTTTTGGGGAATGGGTTAGGGCGCGGGCCCGGCCTTTTTGCAAAATCAATACATCCTCAATTCTTACTCCGCCAAAATTTTTAATGTAAATTCCAGGTTCAATAGTAAAAATGTCTCCTACCTTTAGGCTTTCGGCTGACATCGGACCAATTTTTAAACCTTCATGTACTTGTTTTCCAACTCCATGCCCCAAAGTATGAGGGATGGGATGAAAACCTTTTTTAAAAATATAGTCTCTTGCCACCTTGTCAATTTCATAGGTCTTGCAATTCGACTTTATAGCCTTGATGGCTTTTTCTTGCGCAGTAAAAACAGTATTGTAAATTTTCTTTTGTTCATTTGTCGCTTTTCCAAAAACTAAAGTCCGCGACATATCTGCACAATATCCATTCACTCTGGCGCCAAAATCAAGGAGCACAAATTGGTTTCTGGCTAGTTTTTTGTTTGTTGGCTTGTGGTGGATTTCATAGGCATTTTCTCCAAACGCTACTATTGTATGAAACGCAAGTCTCGCGCCCTTTTTATTCATAAACTTTCTAATCTCTGTCGCTAACTCTTTTTCTGATACCCCGACCTTTACCTTTTTCAAAATAAAATCAAAACACTCATCAGTTAGTGCGCACGCTCTAGTTGTTGAAGAAACCTTATCCATTAGTTAGTCTTGGGAGTTAGTGCTTTGCCGCTTCCAGTTGAAGCTGTCGCAGGATTAGATGGGGGAGTAACTGCGCCTGAGGAATTTTGGCCCGGAATATTTATGGTCGGGTTCTTTGGAATCTGGGGGAAAAGGATAATAAGTGACGACACAATTTTATTTGCTTCTGTTTTGTCCGGATAGCCAATAATCACCACGTTCTCTCCATTTGTAATTTTTGAAAAACCCGATTTTACCAAGCCGTCAGAAAGTGTATATGAATTTGTTTTAGTTACGGTTTCAACATCTATATTCATCCGTTTGTTTTCATCTGTCATTACGTCAAAATTAAATTTGGTGCTGTTAACCGAAGCTACTGTACCATGAATAAGAGTGGGAAGAGTTACTACATCAACAAATCTTGCAAGAAGCCTTCTGGAGCTTTTATTATAAAGACCCAAGGCTCCAATTGTTGAGCCTTTTTTTATATCGGATATTCCAAATGTCCCTTTGGCATTAGGATCTTTGAATTTTGTAAGTTCATCAACATCTATAAACCTGGTATTGCCTTGTGCATCATCGACTGTAATCTGAGTAGCCCCTGTGTCCGTAACAGTTCCAATAATTCCTCTTTTTTCAGTAAGGTTTAACCTTGCGGCATTTGATGCTACAAGCTCCAAAAGTTTTTGAGCTTTTTGCTGCAAATCCGAAGCCGTAGGCGTGGCAGTTGCTGTTTGTGCGGAAACCCCAAATGCAAAGATGGAAAAGAAGCAAGCAGCAGAGATTGTGAATAAAATAAATTTATTTTTCATGAGCATTAAAACTTCTCCGTAGAAAAGGTTACGGTCCTTATTATTTTCTGCTGCGCTCCATCTTTTGCGATAGCTGTTATTTCTATTAAGTTTTGTCCGTTATCTATATTAACGGTTGTTGAAAAATCACCGTCTGCCGTGGGCGCAACAACCTCTTCATCCAAAGAGGTAAGAATTACAATTGTGGCATCCGGCTTTGTTTTTCCTGATACTTCTACAACTTTTTTTTCTACAACAGATTCGTCTACGGGCTTTGAGACAGTTAGGAAAATACTTAGGGGTGCGGATTTTTCCTGCTGGGTTACCACAGGATTATTTGATGGTTTCGTACTAAATGTTTTGGTTGATTCATAAATATAGAAAATAATTCCTGCGACCAAAAGTCCAATAAGGCCAGCAATAAAAGCCAAAACTATCCTCTCTTTTTTCATGATTTATGAGTCTCGATGATATGATAAAAACATCCCCTTGTCAAGAAATTCTCTCTTGTGGTAGGATGTTAGGATGGAAGTTTTGTACTTAGGTAATGGTTCCATAAGAATCCGCTCAAAGCTCGCAAATTTTGTTGTTAATCCAAGGGCTTCTTTAGCAAAGACAGAAGCAGATGCTATTATTTCATTTGAAGAAGATGTTGATACGTCCAAAATCACAGAGTTTCGCCTAATTATCGCTGGGCCGGGTGAGTATGAAATAAAAGGAGTCAAAATTTCCGGCACAAAATCTGATGCAGGAATAGTTTATAGATTATCTTTGGACAAAATGGATATAGTCCTTAGCAAAGCAAGTGCAATTTCAAAGGGAGAAAACATTTCTTCGCATATTGTAGTTGTTGATGCAGATGAAGTGCCGAGCGATAAGATTTTAACGGCAATGGAGCCAAACGTTGTAATTCTGTATGGTGAAAAGGCAAAGGAAGGAGCGAAAACAATTAAGGAGGGAAGCGCAGAGCCCGTAAACAAATACGCAGTCACATTTGAAAAATTACCACAGGAGATGGAAGTAATAACGCTCGGCTGAAGCCTCGGATTTGTATATTTGACTATTGAATAAAAGTTCTATTTGTAGTATTCATAGTAGTACGGTTTTTTATGCGTTCGACAGGGCTCAGCATAATATTGAGCGGAGCCGAACATATTATGGCAAATCTCAAGGTTCCTCCACAAAACGCGGAAGCTGAGAAATCTGTGCTTGGCGCAATTTTAATTGATAAAGATGCAATAAGCATAGCCTCCCAGCTTGTACAGAGTTCTGATTTTTACGATGATATAAACGGTATTATTTTTGACGCGATGATTTCTTTGTATGAAGACAGAAAACCTATTGATGTTTTGACTCTTACCGCAAAACTTAAAAAGCAAAAAGTTTTTGATAAAGTTGATGCGTCATACCTTTCAGACTTAGTAAATATCGTTCCAACTGCTGCAAATATAGAGCACTACGCAGCGCTTGTTAAGGAAGCTTCGACCAAAAGAGCGCTAATTACAATTGGCGGACAAATTGCCGAAATGGGCTTTATGGAAGATAAGGAAATAGGAGAGCTGGTAGACAGAGCCGAGGCTTTTGTTTTTGCCATAGCACAGGGGCGTGACTTCCGGGGATTTATGCCCATAAAGCAGGCACTTGCAGATAGTTTTGACAGAATTGACGAACTACACAAAAGAGGAGAAGGGCTAAGAGGAGTAAGAACCGGCTTTTTTGCCTTAGATAATATTTTGTCCGGCATGCAGGATAGTAATCTTTTAATACTTGCAGCAAGACCAGGCCAGGGGAAAACTGCGCTTATGGTTAATATTGCACAAAACGTTGCAGTTTCAGACAAACTGCCGGTTGGAATATTCTCTTTGGAGATGAGTCAGGAGGAGCTTGTAGATAGATTTTTGGTGGGACAGGCAGATGTTGATGCGTGGAGGCTAAAGACAGGCAGGCTCTCGGAAACTGACTTTGCAAAGCTTTCAGAGGCCATGGGGCAGCTTGCTGAGTCGCAGATATTTATTGACGATACGCCCGGAATATCAATTTCTGAAATTAGGACTAGGGCAAGACGGCTTCAGTCGGAGCACAAAATAAAGATTTTAGTCGTTGATTATCTGCAGCTTGTGGATTCAGGAAGAAGGTATGAGAATAGGGTTCAGGAGGTTTCCGCGGTTTCCCAGGCTCTTAAAAATTTAGCAAGAGAACTTAAAATTCCGGTAGTTGCTGTTTCCCAGCTTTCTCGTGCTGTTGAGCATAGGGGAGAAAGAAAGCCGCAGCTTGCGGACTTAAGAGAAAGTGGCGCAATTGAGCAAGACGCAGATGTAGTTATGTTTCTCTATAGGCCTGAAGATGAATTGGGGCCAAGTATTCAAACTAAGCTTTTAATAGCAAAGCACAGAAATGGACCAACAGGAGAAATAGATTTACTTTTTAGAGGAGATAGGATAAGATTTTATAATATAGAGAAAAAAAGGGAAGGGGGTGAAACAAATTAATGGACGATCAACAAAATAATCCGCCAGTTAGCGGACCAATGCCGGGGGATGTGCCGCCGCCGCCACCGCCACCTGCGCCAGAGCCAAGTATGCCGGGAGATGTGCCTCCACCTCCGCCACCACCGCCGGGTGGACCAATACCTCCGCCTCCGGGAGGACCAGTGCCAGGTGGAATGCCTGCCTCGCCTGACGGCGGTCAAGGCGGACCAGAACCTGGAGGTATGCCGCCTCCACCGCCTCAGGATGAAAATCCAGGAGGGCAACCAGGCGGACAAGGAGTAGTCTAAACTTGATTACTCACAATAAAAAAAGACAGTCGGACTAAGTCTAGACTGTCTTTTTGGTGCCGAAGGAGAGATTCGAACTCTCACGAGCGTGAACTCACTGCTTTTTGAGAGCAGCGTGTCTGCCATTCCACCACTTCGGCGCTTTGCGTTTTAGGCTTCCTTATTATATAATTTCCTTTATGATACATTCAACTTCGTTCAGTATCATGGTGAGGAAGCTCGAACCATGACACTTCAAGAAATTTATAGTTTGGCTCTTAAGATGGGAATAAAATCAGACCCAAGGGGAGAAGCAGGGGTTGGGAAATTCCTTGCCCGCGTAAAGAAGCAGTACGAGGAGCTTCCCAAAAAAAAGAAAGTTTTTTTTGATAAAGAATCTCTTAGTAACCCCTATTCCGACTCAAGAATTCTTTTTGGAAATCCAAAAGCAACCGTCAAAAAAGTTATGGCAGGGATTGATGCTGATGCCTCGGAAGTTCTGCTTGCAGACCGGCTTAATCATCCTTCGACAGGTTCAGGATTAGGTATAGACCTTCTTATTTCTCACCATCCCTCCGGTCATGCGCTTGCTAGTCTTTATGAAGTGATGGATGTACAGGTTGATATGTTTGAAGAAGCAGGAGTTCCGGCAAATGTTGCACACGCTCTTTTTGAACAAAGAATGCAGGAAGTAAAAAGACGCATTGGGCCCATGAATCATGGACAGACGGTAGACACTGCAAGGCTTTTGGGTATGCCGCTTTTGGCGCTTCATACCATTTGGGATAATTTAGGGAATGATTTCATGAAAAAATATTTGGGTAAAGAAAGTTTTGACACAGCAGGAGAAGTTCTAGAGCGAATAAATGAGATTCCCGAATTTATAGAAGCAATTAAGGGCAAGGAAGGGCCGAGCCTTGTGTCAGGGTCTGAAAGAAGTAGAGCTGGTAAGGTCGTAGTTTCTTTTACAGGAGGAACAAATCCTTCCAAAGAACTTTATGTTGAAATGGCAAAGGCGGGGGTTGGAACCTTGGTTGAAATGCATGTTCCAGAAGATGCACTTAAGGAACTTAAAAAACTTCATATTAATGTTATTGACTGCGGACATATGGCGGCTGATTCTATTGGAGCAAATATTTTCTTAGACGCTCTTGAGAAAAGGGGAATAAAGGTCATCCCATGCTCAGGCCTCATAAGAGTAAAAAGAAAAGTGTCTAGTTAATTAGCGTTTAGTTTTCCGATTTATTATGATTTCAGTAACGGATCTAAGAAGTGGTGTAGTTTTTCAGGAACAGGGACAGCTTTTCCAAGTGCTTTCCTACGAGCACATAAAAATGGGCCGCGGTAGCGCAAATATAAAAGTTAAGGTTAAAAATCTTAGAAGTGGCACTACAGTTGAGAAGAGTTTTATAAACGGCGCAAAAGTTGACAACGTAAGTGTTTCCAAAAGAGATCTTCAGTATTTATACCGCGACTTGAATAGTGCATACTTTATGAATCCTACAACTTTTGAACAAATTGGTATTCCGCTAAAGATTCTTGGAAGCGATACCTACTATCTTAAAGAAGGGGAGACCTTCAATGTAAGTTTCTTAGGAGATGAAGCCTTGTCTATAAATCTTCCGCCTAAAATGGAATTTAAAGTTGAGGATACAGCAGTAGGCGTTAGGGGTAATTCGGCAACAAATGTTTTTAAGGATGCAATTTTAGAAAACGGTTTGAAAGCAAAAGTACCTCTTTTTATCAACGTAGGGGACATAGTCCGCGTTGATACAAGAACCGGTGAGTACAGCGAAAGGGCTTAAATGGATAGCATAAAAAGAGTAATACACGGAAACGATATTGTAAAAGTCCTCAAAATCCGCGCCTTCCTCTTTCTAATGATATCGGAATTTTTCACCCAGCTAGCATTCAACATGCAGCATTTTGTGCTCATTTTTATAATCTATAAGCTTACGGGGTCAAACACGGCGGTTTCGGGAATTATACTTTCATTTACTATTCCAGCAGTCCTTTTTAGTTTAGTCTCCGGAGTCTACGTAGATAGATGGAATAAGAAAAAAGTAATGTTTCTTACAAACTTCATAAGAGGCGTGCTTGTTTTGCCTTTTTTAATCGCAGATTTACATCTGGGACTTATTTATGCGCTAACATTTTTAATCGCTTCTGCCACTCAATTTTTTCTTCCCGCGGAATCCGCAATCATTCCTCTTCTTGTACCTAAAAGACTTATAATGCCCGCTATTGCGGTTTTTGGGTTAGGAATTTATGCAACGCTGCTTCTGGGATATATTCTATCAGGTCCTTTTCTTCTTATCTTCGGACAATTTAATACTATTCTAATTCTCGCCGTACTATTTTTTACAGGCTCTTTTTTTACAAGCCTTATTAGAATGAAGGCTAAAATAAAAATTGCGGAAACAGAGTTTAATGTGCCAAGCTCAGTTTCTTATGAAATAAAAGAAATATTTTCCTTTATAAGAAGAGCTAGGAAAGTCATGCACGCGCTTGTTGTTTTAACTATTTCCCAGGCAGTCCTTTTTATGTTTGGGGTTCTTGGGCCAGGATATATGAGAAAGATACTAGATGTCCAGATAGAAAGTTTATCATGGATACTTCTTGCCCCTGCAGCCTTAGGAATGGGGCTAGGAGGATTGCTTTTAGGCAGTTACGGCAGAAAACTCAAAAATAGATTTCTAAGTACAGCCGGATTTTCTATTTCTGGAATTGTTTTTGTTATTCTTCCTCTTTTAGACAGAGTTTCTTCTGCTGACTTTATTCACGGCCTAAACGCATCTTTGCCTAAATTTATGGATGTTAGCATCTTGCATATTGTAGTTTTGCTCGCTTTTTTTGCGGGACTTGCAAATTCTCTTATATTTATTCCTTCAAACGCTACTTTGCAACTTGAAACAAATGAGAGGATGAGAGGAAGAATCTACGGTTTTTTGAATGCTCTTATTGGGGCAGTATCTCTGCTTCCTGTAGCTCTTGCCGGAGGGCTTGCTGATATAATCGGCGTTGCAAGCGTATTAACGGCTGTGGGGATAGCTCTTGTAATTCTAAGTACAATATTTTTCATTTTTGAATAATATGCAGTTCTTTATTATAGTTTTACTCGCTTGTTTTTTTATATTCCTGTTTTGTCTATACTCTGTTTCCCATGACGACTTTCTGCTTATTAGACGTGGCATCCCGGAAGACTCAGTTTTTAACATAGCCTTTCTTCTTGCTTTCGTATCGCTTTTTTTCTCAAGGCTATTTTGGGCGATTTTTCACCCAACCAGCAATTTCTTTAATCCTTTATATTTTCTTCTGTTCCCATATTTTCCAGGATTGTCACTTTTAGGAGGAATAGCTGGAGGAGGGCTATTTCTGTACGCGATTTTTAAGGTTAAGAAAATGCCCGCAGGAAGACTATTGGATTTATTCACGCTCTCACTTATTGCTAGCATGCCTGTTGGGGTAGTGGGCTACTTTTTCATGGCTGGATACAACTTTTTATCATTAAGTGTAATTGTTACTCTGGTTTCATATGTGTTTCTTTTTTTGATTTTTGCCTTCTTTCTTTTCCCGCGCTTTACAAAGGGAAGAATTGAGGAGGGAAGTATGGCAACTCTGTTTCTAATTGCATTTTCCGCAGTATCTGTCTTGGGAAGAGTAGTTTCGGGAAATTTTGCTTTTGGGCCGGAAAATATAATTTTAATTTTGCTTTTCCTTGTCTCGTTTGCATTCTATATTCAGCGGGGCAAATTGATTTCAAAATATATAATATCGCGTAAAAAATAATGTTAAATCCAAAGATAATTTATGAAGATGAAAGTATAATTGTTTTAGATAAGCCTGCAGGTCTTACCGTAAACCGCTCGGATACAACCAAAGGAGAGCAGACATTGCAGGATTGGGTAGAAGGTCGCGGGACTGCTGCTCATCAAGCGCACGTTTCAGTAGCCGCTCGCTCGACTATATCTGAAAATCGGAATGATTCTAGCTCGCTAAGTGAAAATTCACAAGAGGGTAGTCTCCAAAGTGCCGGTGAATTTTCAGTTGCTCCTGAAAGTGACTTGACTTCGCAGCAGTCTGAGTATGAAGAAGCGAATAGGGAAGCTTTTTATAAAAGAGGGGGAATTGTGCACAGGTTGGATAAGGAGACTTCGGGAATTATTTTAGTTGCAAAAAAAGAAGCCGATTTCCTCTCGCTTTTAAGTCAATTCAAAGAAAGAAAAGTTGAAAAAAAATATATTGCCTTGGTGCACGGAAAGCTAACTCCTTCTAAAGGAGAAATTTCTGTGCCTGTAGGTAGACTTCCCTGGAACAGAAAAAGGTTTGGAGTTGTAGCTGGGGGGCGCGATGCTAAAACCCACTATAAAGTGCTAAGATATTATAAGTGGGGAGACGAGGTGCTTTCACTTCTCAAGCTTTATCCAGAGACAGGAAGGACACACCAAATAAGAGTGCATTTAAAATATATGAATAGTCCGATTTTTGCTGACAGCTTATACGGCGGAAGAAAAACTTCAAGAGAGGACAGAAAACAACTTAAAAGGCAATTTTTGCACGCTTCAAGCATTAGATTTACCCATCCCAAAAGCTCACAACCCCTTTCTTTTAAGAGTCCAATGCCTGGCGAGCTAGGCGATTTGCTTTCCAAGATGCAAGCTTTGTAATATGCCCAGAAAAAGAGGAAAAGCCAAAAAAAATAATCTAAGAGTGGGAATCGTATTCTCGGCACTTATCGCCCTTCTTATTGCTTTTTCTTTAATTGGGAAATTAGCAAGCATATGGGAACAAGGTAAATATGATGACAACTATCCCCTGTTACTTAAAGTAGAAAGTAAGAAGGGCGTTCAGTTTCTTTCAATTTTTCCCAAAGGGCACACGATATCACTCCTTAATGTTTCAGGCGACAAGGATGTATCACGGTCCCTGGCTATTCCTGGGGAGGCAGAATTGTTTGCGAATGAACCTGTTAAGGCCTCTGATATTTCATCCTTCTTCCGTGCTACAATGGGAAGTAATGTGAAAACAGATCTAACCCCCATAGATAAATTAAGACTTTATTTATTTTCAAAGTCAGTAAAAGTCACTGATGTGAAAGAGGGAAGTGTTTCTGCATCAGATGAGACAGCAGACAGGGCAATTGCTTCCTTATTCTCCGATTCTACCCTAAACTTAGAAGGCCTAAGAGTAGAAGTAGTTAATGCAACCGGAGCCTATGGGGTAGGCAACTTCGTAGCAAGGCTACTTTCCAATATTGGTACAAATGTTGTTTTTGTCTCAACAGCTGATAAAACCCAGGAAGAATCAGTAATTTACTATCAGCGCGATAAAGTTTATACAGTAAAAAGACTGGAAAGGGCATTAGGGCTAAAGGCGGTCAAAAGTACAAAGACGAGCATATCGGACATTACTGTTCAAATTGGCAGGCAGAGTCTGGGATCTTTGAATCCATAATATGTTTTGGGTAATAGTTGCAGCAGTCGCGGTAGTTTCATTTCTGCTTAGTCTTAACTCACTTTCAGGGGAGAAGGACAAAAGGGAGATTGAGAATGCCCGCAAGAAATTGCATAAAGATAAAATAGCCTATCAGGCTTCTTCTTCGGGCAAGTAGTCTTCTTCATCTTCTTCCTCATCTTTAGTTTTCATATTAGCTTTTGCTTTTTTGGTTTTTTGATCCAAAGATAACCCTGCTTCAACACCATATACAAAAGAAGGCTGATCTTTGAATTTTCCAGCTCTTTTGGTTTCTTTTATGAAGATTATCAGAGTTTTTCCATTGGCTGATTTTGTAAATGCTTCATAGGTATTTCCGCCCTCTATGAATTTAATGAGTCTTTTTCCTATGTCATCGGGAAGCATGCCGACATATTGCTTTCCAATCAGTACGAATATTTTAAGCCTTTTGACTACAAGACTTAGCATTTGTCCTGTTTGAAGATTATCAACGACTCTAGAGGGAGCAATGTTTAGAAGCTCAACTATTTTGGTTCTACCCGGTTCTTCTAAGAATATATTGCTTAATTTGTAACCGTTACCTAATGTCCCTACCCTTAAAGAACTCACAGGAACTTTCTTGATATTTCTTTGGGCAATTGGGTTAAGAGGATCAATTCGAAGAACTTTTTGATAGGTGAGGCGTGCTTCTTTTGTTTTGCCCAAAATAGAAAAAGCAAAGGCAAGTCTGTTTAGTGCATCTATATCTTGCGGATCTTCCTTAATAAGGTTTTTATTTAGCTTTACAGCATGTTGCCAGTCGCCAGTTAATGCGGTGTTGATGGCCTGAGTCTTTGGTGATGTCATTTTTGGGGCTTAACGAATGCGGAAATTTTACTATTCTCGATTGAAAAAGTCAAGGATTGAGAGTAAAATTAGAGATTGCAACTCATATGAGTGGACATTCGAAATGGTCAACAATTAAACGGCAAAAAGGTGCGGCAGATATTAAAAGAGGACAGATGTTCACCAAAATTGCAAACAGCATAACTATTGCGGTTAAGCAGGGTGGGGCAGTAACCGATCCAGAGTCGAATTCCAGATTAAGATTGGCAATAGATGTAGCCCGCAGTCAGAATATGCCTAAGGAAAATATTCAAAGGGCAATAGATAGGGGTGCTGGGAAAGGTGGAGCAGGGGATTTGCAGGAAATAATATATGAAGGTTTTACCTTGGGAGGGGTAAGTGTTGTAATTGAGGCTGCAACAGATAATCCCACCAGAACGACCGCTGAAATTAAGAATTTATTTTCTAAATCTGGAGCGTCATTTGGCCAGCCTGGTTCGTCTTCTTACCAATTTCAAAGAGTGGGTTTGATTACGGTTTCCAAGACAAAATCATTTGATGATATTTTTGCGGCCGCAGCTGAATCAGGCGCCGAAGATGTTGAAGAAGTAGGAGAGGATATTTTTATTTACACTGAACCTACTCAATTGGGAAAAGTAAAAGACGAACTTTCTTCAAGAGGATTTACAACTGTGGACGCAAGCTATTATTTGAAACCAATGTCTAAAGTTAAGGTAGAGAACAAAGAAACTTATGAAAGAGTGCTAAATTTTCTCTCTTCTCTTGAGGGATTGGATGATGTACAGAAAGTTTACTCAAACTTAAGCTATGAAACTTAGCACAAGAGCAAGGTTATTTCGCAGAAAGATCCCAACTTTACATACGGTAAATAAGAGGCAAATATTTATTATTGCCGTATTTATTCCGAATTTTTCGGCGTTGAAACGGTTTGCCTGCGGTATTTTAACGTCTTTGGCCCAAAGCAGGCGCTCGATGATGAATACGCCGTTGTGGTGCCGAAGTTTATCCACTGTTTTTTAAATGACCAACAGACTCCGATTTTCGGCAATGGGAAACAGTCCCGTGATTTTACCTATATTCAAAACGTTGTTTCGGCAAACATCCTCGCGGCCACGGCGCCGGGC
>JACPDD010000012.1 GCA_016184205.1 Candidatus Levyibacteriota bacterium
GGCTTCAATATGAAATTATTTAAATTTATAAGAGACAACATTCTTTTTATCGCCACGTTATTTCTTCTTTCATTCATCCCTCTTTATCCTAAAATCCCAATTGTAGATGTGCAGAACACATGGGTATATGTAAGACTTGAAGATTTTGTAGTGCTTATCTCTTTGGGAATATGGGTATATTTATTTATAAAGAAAAAAGTAAGCCTTAGGACTCCCCTTACTATTCCTATGCTGGCATTTTGGATTGCTGGAGGAATAGCAACTTTAAATGGCGTGATGATACTTTTTCCAATGCTTTCAAATGTCTTTGCCAATGTTGGGTTTTTAAGTTACCTAAGAAGAATTGAGTACATGTCTCTATTTTTCATAGCATACTTTGGTTTTAGAGAAAGAAGGTTTCTGCCATATGTTTGTGCAACCTTAGTCATTACTCTGCTTCTTATAGTCGGTTACGGATTTGGACAGAAATTTCTGGGACTGCCTGCATACCTTACTATGAATGAAGAATTTGCTAAAGGAATTCCAATACAACTGTCAGGGCTGTCAAGAATTCCCTCAACATTCGCAGGACATTATGACTTGGCCGCGTATTTGGTTTTGATAATTCCCATAGTTGTTAGCTTGGTTTTTGGGGTCAAAAATTGGCTAATAAAAATCCTACTTTTAGGTTCTGCAGCTTTAGGCTTTGTACTTCTTTCTATGACAGTATCGCGTGTTTCCTTTTTTGTTATTATGGCATCCTTAGCGCTACTTTTGATTTTGCAGAGAAAAAAAATTATTCTTCTGTCTTTTATTGCTCTTTTTTTGTTAGTTCTTGCTGTTTCTCCAAGGCTTGTTGAAAGGTTTCAGAGCACGGTATCAGAAGTAGAGGTTCTTGTAGATGCAAAAACCGGCCAGGCACTTGGTCAGGTTAAACTGGTACCAAAAGCTAATTTTAAAGATAAGGTAGTCGTATACGACTTTATTGATACTAAAATTGCGAGTAGATCATCGGTAATAATTAGCTATGAGGAACTACCGGATAATCTTAATCTTGTTGTTGAACCGAACGCTTCAACAGGAGAAACCCTGCCTCAGGGAACAAGTTATATAAATTTATCTTTGTCACCAGTTCTTCGAAAATCAGACAGGTACATTTATGAAAGGAATAAGGATAGTAAGGATCCCCGCGCCGGACAAGCGCAAATGTACGTAGGAGATTTTCTTACAAAAAAAGCCAGGGCTTATGATCTTTCTTTTACCACAAGGTTCCAGGGTGAATGGCCTAAGACGTTTATGGCATTTGAAAGGAACATCTTTTTGGGCAGTGGTTTTGGTTCTGTAAGTCTTGCGGTTGACAATGATTATCTAAGACTACTAGGTGAGACCGGACTGCTTGGATTCGCGTCATTTATATTTATATTTTTGACTATTTTCGTTTATATCAAAAAACTGCTTCCAAAAATTGATTCAAAGCTTGCTCGTAGTTTCATTTTGGGGTTTGTGGCAGGAACATTTGGACTTGCGCTCAACGCTGTTCTTATTGATGTTTTTGAAGCATCTAAAATTGCTTTTTCTTATTGGCTTTTGACGGGCATTGTCCTTGCGCTTTTATCTTCATATAAAGATAGCTACATAGATGTTTACAGAGAAATTAGAAAGATGGTTGCTTCTTCTTCTGCAATTTTATTCTATATATTTATTGCAACTTTTACATTCTTTTCCTCTATGGTGACTTACTATTTTGCCGGAGATGATTTTACTTGGCTTAGATGGGCAGCCGACTGTAACGGTTGCTCTGCGTTTTCTACCATAGTCAACCATTTTACACAAGCGGATGGTTTCTTTTTCAGACCAGGAACAAAAATCTATTTTGACATAATGTATCAAGCTTTTTGGCTCAATCAGACAGCTTACCATTTCGTTTCAATATTTCTCCATTCTATTGTTATCGCATTGATATTTTTAGTTTCTAAAAAACTGTTGAAAAACATTGCGCTTTCAGCGTCCGTCGCATTTCTATTTCTGATTTTAAGCGGGTACTCAGAAGCTGTTTTCTGGATCTCAGCTACGGGATTTCTCTTTAATGCGATTTTTGCCTTTGCGGCAATTCTTGCGTTTTCCTATTGGAAAGAACAAGGGAAAAGGGTTTCTCTTCTGTTGACAACTCTCTTTGTCTCTCTAAGTCTGCTCTTTCATGAAATAGGAGTGATTGTCCCCTTCCTCATAATTGCTTATGATTTAGTTTTTTCCGAAGGCCGCTTAATATCGCTTTCAAAAAAAGCCCACTATCTTGTTGTTTTGTTCCCTCTGCTTCCTTATGTAGCTCTTCGTTATATGGCAGGAAGTCATTGGTTAAGCGGAGACTATAGCTACAGTCTTGTCAAATTGCCATTTAATTTCATAGGTAATCTTTTTGGCTACTTCATGCTCACAGCCTTCGGCCCAACCACCCTACCTCTGTATGAAAAACTTAGAGACGTCCTAAGATCAAATCTTGCAGTCGCATTTGTTGGGGGACTTGTAGTAATTTCGCTCGTTGTATTTTTATTCCGACTAACAGCTGGGAAACTTGATTATTCTAAAATGCGGGTAATAATTTTCTCCGCGCTATTTTTTGTTTTGTCACTGCTACCCTTTTTAGGATTGGGGAATATTTCCTCCCGCTATAGTTATCTTGCCACGTTTGGATTCTGTATTCTTTTTGTAGTCTTTGTTAAGAAATTTTATGAATATTTATCAAGTAGCGGAAAGATTACCGCGGGTGCCATTTTGGTGGTCACTTTAATAATCTTTTCTTCGGCTCACTTATTCCAATTGCAAAAAGCAAATAGCGACTGGAGAACTGCGGGAAGAAAAACTCAAAATATCCTAGTCAGTCTGGGATACATATATGCCCATTATGACTCAGAAGATACGGAAGCGCTTTACTTCATAAATATACCAACCAAGAGCCAAGACGCCTGGATATTCCCTGTTGGTTTTTCCGATGCTCTGTGGTTGGTGTTTAAGGAAGACAGTTATAGGGCGCATCAGGTGGGAACTGCACAGGAAGCATTTAATTTAATGGGAGGCACCATAAATGGAAGAGTTTTTGAATTTGATTCCAACGGTAAGCTAATAGAACTTATAAAGACACGCTCCGGTGAGATTTTACCAGAAGGTCAGTAGCCTCCTTGCTAAGAAGTACTCCAAAGGACTAAAATAAAAGAAGTGAAGAAACTTGAGATAATCGCGCTCTTTTCAATTATCTTAGGAGCTTTTGCACTCAGGCTTTATAAATTTAACGCCCCGATTGGAGATTGGCATTCATGGCGTCAAACTGATACTTCGGCAGTTTCAAGAAATTTTGTCAAGGATGGTTTTGACGTTCTTCATCCTAAGTTTGACGATCTTTCCATGGGAGTTTCTCTTAAAGATAACCCACAGGGATACCGCTTTGTAGAGTTTCCCATTTACAATACTGCCCAGGCCGCACTTTTTAAATATCTAGGGGGTTTTACAATTGAACAGTGGGGAAGGCTCGTAACTATATTTTCATCGCTTGCATCAATAGTTTTTATTTACCTTCTTGTAAAAAAGCATGTAGGCAAGGCTGCTGCGCTTTTTGCGGCTTTTTTCTTTGCAGCTTTGCCCTACAACATTTATTTCGGAAGGGTAATTTTGCCCGACCCTTCCATGGTAATGGCCATTTTAGGAGGAATATACTTTTTTGACCTATGGGTTGAGACGGCAAAGCTCAGAATTTACAGCTGGAAGTTTATTTTGGCTGTAGTCTTTACCGCATCTTCTTTTCTGCTTAAGCCTTTTGCGCTCTTTTTTACCCTTCCAATGTTTTATCTTGCTTTTAATAAATTTGGTATAACTTTTTTTAAAAAATGGCAGCTTTGGGTGTTTTTTATTATTTCGCTTTTTCCTTTAGGTTTTTGGCAGGTTTGGATGAGGCAGTATTCTGAGGGAATTCCAAGAAACGACTGGCTTCTAAACGGCAACAATATCCGCTTTAAGGGGTCCTTTTTCCATTGGCTTTTTGGCCAAAGAATCGGAAAGATTATATTAGGTTACTTTGGTCTTCCTATTGTAGCATTAGGAATTTTAAGAAATATTACTCAGAAAGAAGGATGGTTTTCCTTTAGTTTTCTTGCCTCTTCTCTTCTATTTATGAGCGTTGTTGCAACCGGAAATGTTCAGCACGATTATTATCAAATACTAATAATCCCAACGCTCTCCATCTTTTTTGGCAAGGGCGCAGACATGATTCTAAGAAACGCAGGCGGAATTTTTAATAGATACATATCTTTGACAACTCTTGTTATCTTTGTGGGTTTTATGCTTGCGTTCTCCTGGTTTGAAGTAAGGGATTTTTATAATATTCAGCATCCCGAAATTATCCAAGCAGGCAAGACAGTTGATGAAGCGGTTCCTAAAGACGCAAAAGTATTAGCTCCGTATGGAGGAGACACAACTTTACTTTATTATACGAAAAGGAAAGGATGGCCTGTATTTGACAGATCTTTGCCAAGATTCATAAAGGAAGGAGCGCAGTATATGGTTTTTGTTAACCCCACGGAACCGGAACTTAACTTTAAGAATTACTTTGTGGTCTTATCCGAGGGAGACAAATACATCGTATACGATTTAACAAAGCCGCTCAAGCCAATAAAATGAAGATTCTAATTGTTTCATCATTTCTTCCCTATCCTCTGCATTCAGGCGGACATGTGCGGTTATACAATTTAATGGCAAGGCTTTCAAAGCATCATGACATAACTTTAATTTGCGAGAAAAGGGCAAGCCAAAGGAGGGAAGACGTAGAGGAAGTTTCTAAAATCTGCAAGGAGGTAGTCGCAGTTCCTCGGCGTAAGCAGTGGTCGGCGGGAAATATTTTAAAAACAGGACTGTCCACAAACTCATTTCTCATAACAGGCCATACCAACGAAGAACTAAAAACTAATATCAAAAAACTAATATCTAAGGAAAGCTTTGATCTTATACACGTTGAAACTTCATATGTATTCCAAAATTTACCTTCAAATATAGCAGTTCCTGTTGTTTTAGCAGAGCACAATCTTGAATATATAGTTTACAGAAGATTTGCCGAAAATGCGCCCCTTCCCCTTAGGCCACTTATATATCTTGATACTCTAAAGCTTGAAAAGCAGGAGAAAGGCTTCTGGAAGAAAGCAAATAAGCTTATTGCAGTCTCGCAGGAGGAGGGAAGAGAGATGAATGCCGACGCGGTGATTCCTAATGGAGTTGATACAAAGCATTATTACCCAAGCAGCGAAGAGCGAAGATCGAAGAGCGAAGAGCGAATTTTGTTTATTGGAGATTTTAAATGGCTGCAGAATAGAGACTCCGCGCAGTTTATTCTAAAGTCAATATGGCCCAAACTAAATGGCAAATGGCAAATGGCAAATGGCAAATTGACCTTATGGATAGTAGGAAGAAAAATTCCTGACTATATTAAACAGATGGGAGGGGAAAATGTTATCTTTGATGAGAATTCTCCGTCTGACACATATGAAATTTATAAAAAGAGCAAGGTGCTTCTTGCTCCCATAAGAATTGGAGGAGGAACGAGTTTTAAAATATTAGAAGCTATGGCAAGCGGAGTTCCTGTTGTCACAACAGAGCTTGGAAATGTGGGAATTAATGCAGCAGCCGGAGAGTCAATTCTTATTGCAAAAACAGACATTGAATTTGCTAAGGCAGTGGTAAGCTTAATGGAAGATAAACCTCTTTATGAAAAAATTTCAAAAAATGCTAGGATTTTAATTGAGAAAAATTATGATTGGGATATAATTGTTGAGAAACTTGAAAAAGTTTACGTTTCGCTAGTCGCTAGTCGCTAGTCGCTAGTCGCTATATTTATGGATTTATCAGTAATTATTGTAAGCTTCAACACAGAAGAATTTTTAAGAAAACTACTAAAATCCATCAAGGAAAATATTGGCTCGGAAGTCGCATATGAGGTAGTTGTTGTTGATAATGCCTCTTCGGATGGATCCGCACAGATGCTTACGAAAGAATTTCCAAAAGTAAAGCTTGTTGCAAATAAGGACAACAAAGGATTTTCTGCGGCAAATAATCAAGGAATAAAAAAGACTGAAAAAAGCCGCTACATTTTGTTTTTAAACCCTGACACTTTTTTGAAAAAGGGAACAATTGAGAAGATGACCCGTTTTATGGACGAAAACAGAGATGCAGGCGCTTCAACTTGTAAGGTTGTCATGCCAAATGGGGAAATAGATGACGCAACCCACAGGGGATTTCCAACCCCCTGGAATGCATTCACACATTTTTCCGGTATATCAAAAATCTTTCCTAAGTCAACATTTTTAAACGGATATTATTTGGGCTGGAAAAATATAGACCAAGTTCATCAGATAGATGCGTTGTCAGGAGCTTTCATGCTGGTAAGAAGGGAAGCAGGAGAAGATGTAGGGTGGTGGGATGAGGATTATTTTTTCTACGGAGAAGACATAGATTTTTGTTTCATGCTAAAACAAAAGGGCTGGAAAATTTATTATGTACCTACAGTTTCTATACTCCATCATAAAGGTGTGTCAAGCGGAATTAAAAAAATCTCAAAAGAAAAATCTACTGCCACACGGGAAACAAAGATAAGAATTACAAAATCAAGATTTGCAGCAATGAAAATATTCTACAGAAAGCACTATGCTAACAAATATCCAAAGTTTATAGCGGGCCTTGTGACTATAGGGATTAACGCGAAATTGTGGTACTCTCTAAAAAGAATATGATGGATTTGATTCGTAAAATTAATTTCCAGGACAAGATTGTAAGGCTGGCCATTGCCTTTATTTTAATAGTCTTTGGAGCGTGGGAAGTGCTTGTTCCTGCCTATTGGGCCGTGTTTGTGCCGGAATTTGCAACAGCGATTTTTAATCCCCTTTTTGCAACAAGAATTCATGGATTGGCACTTTTTGTTTTAGGAGCACTTCTTATTAGTGGATACAGAAAAAACCTGGTTTCACTTGCGTCTTCGCTGGTGCTTTTAAGTGTTGTTGTTTCCGTTTTTATGTATTCTGGGTTTTCCGACCTTCTTGTGCGCGATATTGTAATTTTCCTATGTTCCCTCTCTCTCCTCTTTGAGAAGAAGGAGTAGGCCTCAAGTCGTGCTATAATTACTACATGAGAGTAGGCATTGATGCTCGCTTTTGGTCTCAAACGGGAGTTGGAAGATACACTCGTAATCTTGTAATAAATTTAGGAAAGTTGGATTCTAAAAATCGGTACATTCTGTTTGTAAACAAACAAGATTACGAAAATATCAAATCCCAAATATCAAAGCTCAAATATAAAAACTTCGAAATAATAAAAGTAAATATAAAATGGCATAGCATTGCGGAGCAAGTTTCCTTTCCAAGAATTTTAAATAAATATAAACTTGATTTGGTTCATTTCCCTTATTTTTCCCACCCAATTTTTTATAATAAGCCTTTTGTAGTGACTATTCATGATTTAATAATTAATCACTTTCCTACAGGCAAAGCATCAACTCTTCCAATTGCTGTTTATAGCCTAAAACTTTTAGGATACAAGCAGGTTTTAAGCCACGCGGTAAAAAAGTCCAAAAAAATTATTGTTCCGCTTGAGTTTGTTAAGAATGATTTGATAAGAACTCTAAAAGTTCCCGCAAGTAAAATCGAAGTAGCAGCCGAAGGCTTTGACCCCGCAATTTCCCCTTCTAAACTACAACCTACCCACTACAACCTACCCACTAGATACTTCCTCTATGTTGGAAACGCGTACCCGCACAAGAATCTGGTAAAACTTATTGAAGGCTTTTATAGGGCAAAACTTAAAGATGTTAATTTGGTTCTTGTTGGCAAGGATGACTTTTTCTACAAGAGACTTGAGAAAGAAAAATTTCCAAATCTGATTTTTCTGCATGATGTTTCGGATACCGAACTTTTCCACCTCTACAGAAATTCGGTTGCCGCGGTATCGGCTTCTCTTATGGAAGGTTTTGGTCTCTTGCCGCTTGAGGCATTTGGAGCAGGAACAATACCTGTAGTTTCAAGCATTGGTGCATTTAGGGAAGTCTGTGGCGACACTGCAATTTATTTCAATCCTCAGGATGCAAATGATATTGCAAGTAAGCTTGTCGAAGCTTCGAAGCTCGCCAAAAGCGAAAGAACAGCATTCATAAAGAAAGGAAAAAGCTTGCTTACTAAATTCTCTTGGTCCAAAATGGCTGTTCAGACACTTCACACCTATAATTCTCTAATACCCCGAATAGAGACGAATAAATCCGAATGAACAATATTGTCTTGCCAAAGCTAAGCTACAAAGTAATGGGAGCTCTTTTTAAGGTTCAAAATGAACTAGGCTCTTCCCTGCTGGAGAAATACTATCAAAGGGCTATTGAAGAAGAACTGAAGACCCAAGAGCTTTCATTCAAAAGAGAAGTTCCTGTCGCACTGCAATATCAAGGTAAAAGCATTGGTAGATATTTTATTGATTTCCTCGTTGAAGATTTAATTATCCTTGAAGTTAAAGCGCAACAACATTATTCTCCTAAGTTTTTTAAACAAGCATTGTCTTATCTTGTTGAAACAAATAAGCCTCTTGCTATAATAGTAAATTTTAAAGGAACGAACCTGCGTTTTAAAAGAATAGTTAATTCGAACTTTAAACAAATAGATCTGTCCGAAAAAGACAATGAATTCGAGTAGATTTGACAATAATTCGGGCAATTCGAAAAAAAAGCGCGTAGCGCTGGTTTACGATAGGGTGAATAAGTGGGGAGGGGCGGAAAGAGTTTTGCTTTCACTTCACAAGATTTTCCCTCAGGCACCGCTTTATACTTCGGCCTACAATCCCAAAAAAGCACCATGGGCAAAAGTTTTTGACGTAAGAACGTCATTTTTACAGAAATTTCCTTTTTCCAGCCGTCATGAGCTATACGCTCCGTTAATGCCTCTTGCATTTGAAAGCTTTAATTTTGACAAGTATGATTTGGTAATCTCCGTAACTTCAGAATCCGCAAAAGGAATTATCACCAAGCCGGATACAGCTCACATTTGCTATCTGCTTACTCCCACAAGATATCTGTGGAGCGGATATAGGGATTATTTTAAAAATAAATGGTTCAGATATTTATCTTACCCCGCAGTTTCATATCTTAGATTTTGGGATAAGATTGCAGCACAAAGGCCAGATGCTTATCTAGCTATATCAAATGAAGTTCAATCTCGAACAAAGAAGTATTATGGAAGGGATTCAAAAGTCGTCTATCCCCCCGTCACCATTTCACATCCCAAGAAGATCAAGTCTGTTTCCGCCGTTCCTTACTATCTTATCGTGTCAAGGCTCGTTCCCTACAAGAAAGTAGACATTGTTGTAAGAGCATTTAATAAACTAGGATTTCCTCTCAAAATTGTCGGAACAGGAAGTCAGGAATCGACGCTTAAAAAAATGGCAAAAGACAATATTGAATTCTTGGGTCACTTGACTGAGAAAGAGCTACTGGGTTATTATCAAGGTTGTAAGTGTTTGATATTTCCTGGAATTGAAGACTTTGGCTTAACAATTCTTGAGGCAAATAGCTTTGGTAAGCCCGCCGTAGCGTACAAAGATGGAGGAGCGCTGGAAACTGTAGTAGAAGGGAAAACGGGAATCTTTTTTGATAAACTGACTCCAGATTCTCTTACCCGGGCAGTAAGAAAATTTGATAAAATGTCATTTGACAGCAAAACGTGCATGAAAAGAGCAGGAGAATTTAGTTTTATAAATTTTAAAAATAATTTCCGCTCCGAGATAAAGAGGGTAAAAAGAGCATGAAAATTGTTGTATTTGCAGGAGGAGTAGGAACAAGGCTTTGGCCGCTTTCAAGGAAAAGTTCCCCAAAACAGTTTGAGAAAATTGTAGGAGATAAATCCACGCTTCAGCTTGCAGTTGAAAGACTCACTCCAACTTTTAGCTATGAGGACATTTATGTTTCAACAGGATATCAATACAAAGATGCAGTCCTTGGGCAGCTTCCTCAAATTAAAAAAGAGCATTTTATTTTTGAGCCCACAATAAGAGATGTTGGTCCTGCAGTTGGCCTTGCAATGGCAATTGTTGCAAAGAGAGATCCTAGCTCACCCATCGGAATTGTATGGAGTGACCACTTTGTAAAAAAAGAGAGAAGATTCAGGGAAGTATTGACTTTTGCAAAAAAACTGATTGAAGAAAAAGGGAAAAATACGATTGTTTTTATTGGTCAGAGGGCAAGATTTGCAAACCAAAACTTGGGTTGGATAGAGTTTGGCAAAGAAGCAGAGCAAGTAAGGGGTACAAAAATCTTCCATTTTAAAAAACTTATTTACAGGCCAAGTCTTGAACAGGCGGAAAAGTTTTTGGAGTCCGGAAGTTTTGCCTGGAACCCCGGCTACTTTGTAACCACTCCTTCATATCTACTCTCTCGGTATGAAAAATTTGCCCCTCAAATTTATAAGGGGCTTATTCAGATTCAAGATGCTTATGGAACAGATAAATATGAAGACGTTCTTAATAGAGTTTATCCAACGCTTGAGAAGATTAGCTTTGACGATGCAATACTCCACAATATAGACCCCAAGGATGCTTTTGTTATAGCTGCAGACTTGTCCTGGAGCGATGTTGGGGCATGGGAGGCTCTAAAAGAAGCTCTGGAGGTTCATACTCAGGAGAACGTAGTGAAAGGAAAGACAATGGTTTCCGACTCTTCGGACAATCTGGTTTTCAATTACACTGACCAGCTTGTTGTAGGGATAGATCTTGAGGAAATGCTTGTTATAAATACGGACGATGTTCTTTTAGTCTGCAGCAAAAAGTCTGTCCCTAAGATTAAAAAGATAGTTGAAAGCTTTGCAGGTACTCCACACGAACACCTGACCTAAGATTATGCCTTACAAAGAGATTAAAAAAAGCGCTTTTTATGAAATAGCAAAAAGATTAATGGATATATTGTCCTCACTTATCCTAGTGGTACTTTTTTCCCCGGTTATACTTCTTGTTGCAGCGGCTATAAAACTTGATTCAAAAGGTCCTATTCTTGCGGACACACCGGAAAGGGTGGGCAGAAACGGAATTTTGTTTAAGATGTTTAAATTTCGGTCTATGATAGAAAATGCGCATGAGATTTTGCGGGAAAATCCGAAATTTGCCAAGCTTTATGAAACATATAGACATGAAAACTATAAATTAAAAGACGATCCAAGAATTACAAGAGTTGGACGTTTCGTAAGAAAGCATTCCCTTGATGAAATTCCACAATTTTTTAATATTTTAAAAGGGGAAATGAGCTTGGTGGGCCCCCGTGCTTATTATCCGGATGAACTGCGTAATCAGCAAAGGAAATACCCAAATACAAGAGAGCCTGTAAAAGTAGTGCTTTCCGTAAAGCCGGGCCTCACTGGATACTGGCAGGTGTCAGGAAGAAGTGAGGTTAATTTTGACAAGAGAATTCAAATGGATGCTTCATACGTTAGGAAGAGGTCTCTCCTTTATGATTTGTGGATAATTCTTAAAACTCCATGGGCTATGATATCCGGCAAAGGCGCCCTCTAAATTGATTTTGACGTATCTTAGACTTATAATACGTGT
>JACPDD010000013.1 GCA_016184205.1 Candidatus Levyibacteriota bacterium
TGAATACATTCCAAAATCTCCAGAGTGACCCCAATCCACTTCTCCCGGCTCCAATGGTGGACTGGTTAGAATTTCTTCCGCGTCCTTTAAAGCGCTTTCATAGTAGGAATGATTTACTGGGTCAGAATCCAATTCTTCATCAGAATAACCAAGGCTTGATTTGCGCATCTTTTCAAAAGTACCTTGAACTTCTCCTATTGTGTAGAGCACTACTTCTCCTTCTTTTAGTCCATAAAGTTCAGAAGTGGAAATGTATTTAGGTGCTTCTATACCTGCCATATTAGAATATCTACATTTTAGCGATTTTTATCTAGAAGTCAAATACGAGGTTAAAAGTGATAGTCGAAGACGGCGGGGCAGGTTTGGTACAATATAGCTTGTGCAATATCTCGCGGTATTTAAAAACACTTCTTATCAAACCTTTGCAAGAATTCTAACCAGCGGTTCTGGTTTTTTAATCTCAATACTTATTGCAAGAAGCTTTGGGGCCGCTACTTATGGTGACTACATTAAGATTACTTCCTTTGTTACCCTTTTTTATTTACTTTCCGACTTTGGAATTAATGCTATCTTTCTTCAGAGAAAAGATTCGCAGGAATCATTCAAACATCTTTTATACTTAAGGCTTACAATTGCCGCGGTGCTTTTTGTTATTGCAAATACTATTGCCTTAGCCCTTCCTTACAGCAGTAATCTTGGAACAGGTTTTTCTCCCTTCGTTAAACTTGGTATACAAATTTTTTCCCTGCAATTATTTATTCAGTCAGTTCTCTTCTCCACAAGCGCAATCTTTCAAAAGAAACTAAGATATGATCTTTGGGCAAGGTCTTTAGGAGTAGGTTCTTTGGTTTCGCTTCTTCTTGTTTCGATTGCGGTTTTCTACAATCAGTCTTTGCACACTGTCCTTTTAGCTCTTGTTTTCTCTGGGTTAGTTTCGGTCGGACTCGCACTGCTTTATGCAAAGGAGAAGATTCTTCCCGTTAGCTTTGACATAAAAATTTCAAAAGATCTTGTAATCGCCTCAATTCCTTTAGGATTAATGCTGGTCTTTAACCTCATTTACTTTAGAATAGACAGTCTTATCCTCGCAGTGTTTAGAAGCTCAAGTGATGTTGGTATTTATGGACTTTCCTATTTGTTCTTTGACTTTCTACTTGCTATTCCCCTATTCATTTCGAATTCAATTTACCCGATTCTACTTGCAACAAAAGAAAATAAAATGGAATTTTTAAAACTTGTAAAGTCATATTTTTTGATATACTTGGGTTTTTCTTTTATGATTGTCGTCCCCTTCTGGTTTTCCACTCCCCTATTTTCAGCAGTAAAGCCGGAGCTTGCCGGAGCGATTATACCTTTTAGAATCTTACTTCTCTCTCTTCCATTCTTCTTCTTAACAAGTTTTCTTCAATGGATTTTAATAACTTTTAAAAAAACAGGATTTCTTTTGGGCGTCTATTTCTTTTTAATGTGTGTCAATGTGATTCTTAACTTTGTTTTTATTCCTCAATATTCGTACATTGCTTCGGCGGTAATTACTGGCATTTGTGAGATTTTTATATTCATAATATTATCCTACAAGTTAATACGACTAAGATATGAGAAGTAAGATAGGAATATTTACAGATGGTGGCGCAAGGGGAAATCCGGGAAAGGCCGCAATTGGTGTTTATATTAAAGATTCCCAAGGAAAAGTTCTTGCTGAAATTGGTAAAACAATAGGAATTGGGACAAATAACGTTGCCGAGTACAAAGCTGTAATAGAGGCCTTGAACTGGGTGATTGAAAACAGAGAGGTATTGCCAAAGGACGCGGAAATTTTCTTCTTCATGGACTCCCTGCTTGTTTACTCTCAAATTATAGGTGCGTTTAAGGTTAAAGACGCAAATCTAAAAAGCCTTCGTGCGAAAGTAAAAGAAAAAGAGTTGCAAATTGGACTTCCAATTGTTTACAGGCATGTTCCAAGAGAGCAAAATAAAAATGCAGACAGAATGGTCAATCATGCGCTAGACAATATATGAAAACATCTGCAATTCTTACTACAGAAGAAAGCTCAAGCGGAATTAAAAATCCGGTCCTAATAGTAGATAAAGATGGGATTATCGGCAAAGAGTTAATCTTGAAGCTTGGTAAAGATGTTCAGGTAGTTTTTGTAACCCGCGGCAAGCATTATCTTCCAGATGACTACGCAAGAAGTGTCATCTTCGTACCTTTTATTGCGAAGTTTCCCACCATTCCGGATGGAAGTTATTCTTTCATGTTTATAGTAGACAGCGCTCAAAGTCAAATAATAAAACTACTTCCTTCATTCCTTGAAAAAGCAAGAAGAGATGAAATCCCTATTGTTTATGCTTTGTCTATTGCGCAAGTTAACGAAAAACTACTTGATTTTAAAAGTAAATATTCAAGACTGAAAATATTAGTGTACGGAGACATATTTGATAAAAATCTTTCCCTGCATCAAGACGCTTTGATAAATAAGTTTTTGTATGATGCAGTTGTCTATGAAAAGATAGAAGTTCCTGGGAATGGACTTGGGAAAACATACCCTGTTTATCTGGATGATGTGATTGCCTGTCTTTTGGAAACGATATTTGGTGCCCATGTAAGGGAGCAGCTTTTCTTTGCCTTTCCCAAACATTCCCCAACAGACCTGTATATTGCTCATGCGATTCAGAAAGCTAAGCCTGAAGTCAAAATTGACTTCTCTTCCCAGAAAGGAGAAAGGGAAAGAAGAGATATCTTAACTCCCGGCTTATATCTGCTGGAATACAAGTACCCCTTGGACGCTAGAATAAGAGAAGTTGTATCCGAAGTTTCCATCCCGAAGGCACACAAAGAAGACTTGGAAAAACACATAAAAAAAGAAAAAGTTTCCTTCTTTCCCGCTCTTCTATTTCTCCTATTTTTGTTTGTTCTTCCTTTTGTTGCTACTATTTCATTTCTTGTGTTTGGAATATTAGGTCTTTTTGCTGCTGAGACGAGCTTTAATAAGGGTGATATTTCTTCTGCCGCTTCCTGGGCCGGCCGATCTCAAGCGTTTTTTTCTGTAGCAAGCGCAAGCTATGAGCCTCTTTATTTTGAGACAAATATTTTGGGCATAGGTCAAAAAATTGCTCCACTCGGACAAGCCGTAGGCGCAGGTAAAGACATTTCTGGGGCCCTAGTTTCATTTTCAGATGCTTACAAAAAGTTATCGCTCATCCTTATTGGTAAAAGTAGCAATCCGGAAAAAGACTTTGGAGAGGCAAATCTAGAGCTTTCAGATGCCCTAGTTTCGCTTAAAAGGGTAGAGGGAAGTAGAGAGCTTTCTAAAGCTATATCAGCTAAATTAAAAGAGAATAGCAGATTGTTAAATTTTGTATCTTCTGTCCAATCGGTTTTGCCACAGCTAATGGGTGTTGGGAGTAAAAGAAATTATTTGGTTCTCTTTCAGAACAACATGGAACTTAGGCCTACCGGCGGTTTTATAGGTTCATACGGAATTCTTTCTTTAGATAAAGGGAAAATATCTAGTTTCACAATTTCTGATGTTTATGACGCAGACGGTCAGCTTAAAGGGCATGTTGAGCCTCCATTTCCTATCAGGAGATATCTTCCTTCAGAGCATTGGTACTTGCGAGACAGCAACTTTGCCCTAGATTTTCCAAAAGCCGCTTCAGCAGCAGCATTCTTTTTAAAAACGGAAACGAAACAGGACATAGACGGAGTTATGGCTATAGATGTGTTTTTTGTTCAAAAATTACTTGTGGCGATGGGGGACGTAAGAGTTCCGGAGTACAATGAAACTGTAACGGCAGAGAATTTTTTCAAGCTGGCAGTAGCCCATTCTCAAAAAGATTTTTTCCCCGGTTCAACCCAGAAAAAAGATTTTCTGGGAGCTCTCTTTAGGGCAATGCAACAGAGATTTGAAACAAAGAAAGATATCTCCTATGTGGCTCTGGTAAAAGCAATAGAGGAGTCTATTGCAAGTAAAGACATACTGCTTGTCTCCTTCTCCCCAACTGCTCAGGGAGTTTTTACAATTAACAACTGGTCCGGGTCCCTGTGGGACCAAAGACAAGAAAGAAAAGACGTTGTTAACGATTTTGTGGGTATTAACGAGGCCAACCTAGGTGTTAACAAAGTTAACTATTTTGTGACGCGTAAAGTATCTAAAAACACCATAGTAAATGATGAAGGGGAGATATCTTCAGAGGTAAATATTTCCTTTGAGAATAAAAGTGACGGAAGCTGGCCCGGAGGAAACTATAAAAATTACCTTAGAATTATTCTGCCGCAAGGAACAGTTTTGTCTTCTGTTAGCATTGACGGAAAAGAGCAGGAAACTGTAGAGGCGGTAATAAGTCCATTAGTGTACGAAAGTACCGGTTTTAAGCCACCCAAATCCTTAGAGGTTGAAAGAACGGAACAGGACGCAAAAACTGTTTTTGGAGTGCTTTTTAATATTCCCAAAGGTTCCAAAAGGACAATTACTTTCGCTTATACCATACCATCAAAATTAGACCTTCTGGCGTCTACGTACAATTTAAAAATTGTAAAACAGCCTGGAGTATTAAGCATCCCTTTTGAGTTTTACCTATCATATCCAACGTCCCAAGAGATAATATCGGCATCAGGCGCAATTATTAGGCACAAAGAATCGGCATCTTTTGAAAAAGATATTATCTCGGACGAAGAAATATCAGTGAAACTTGCTAAAAATAAGTAGCCTTTTTTGTCCGATAGTATAATTTTATTCGAAAAATCTAGGGTATTTCAGCAAAATTTCCAAGAGAGAAAATTAAAATTCTTAAAGGTTAATTCTTCTTTTTCTCACAGATTTTGGCATACTCTTTTGTTCCCCAGATTCCAAAACTTTCAAACAGAAATCTTAGCTCTTCTTCAAGGGATTTTAGAATAGGTTCTTTTTCTTTGTCAGACATATTAGAAATCTTATCTTTGAAAGGGCCAAATGCCTTCTTTCTGCATCTGTAAATAAATTGATCCTTGCTCCATCCCTCTTCCCATTCGTCTTTACAGTTTTTTCCAATCCATCTATATATTTCTTCGCGAAGTGAAGGGTTCATGTTGTCATAAATAGTATTTTGAAAGCCAGTTGATAAGTGTATTTCCAAAGTCCCCGCATTTTTGAACTTAGAGAAAAATTCCTTAGGAAGAGTTGACGCACCATGCTGAACAACTCCTCCAAGTCCATATTTTTCTCTTGCAATTCTTCCTAAAGATTCAAGCTCTTTAAAATTTATTTTAACTTTTTCCAATTCCCCGCTTGGTAGAAGAGTACCTCCGTGAGTAGATCCTGTTGCTACGCTAATTTTGGAAAGCCCTATTCCACTGATGTTTGCAGAAAAACCTTGCATGAATGCCTCCAAATCCCCAAGCGTGCTGTTCCTGTCTCCAATGTGCCCGATTTCTCCACCTATTGATACTATTTCTTCTTCCTGAACTTCTCTTATATATTTAGTCAGTAAGGAGGTAACTTCAAAATTATCTTTTTGAGCAATGTTAATATCTTTCTCTCCCAAAGAAACAAGAGTAGAAGAATCTATGTCTATATTAAGGAAATTGGCATTCAAAGCTTCGTTTATAAGGTTTTGGATTCTTTCAACCTCCTTATTCCTATCTTTATTGAAGTTGGTCTTATTTATCTGGAAATGGTCTCCCTGGAGGAAAACAGGTCCATCATAATTCTCATCTTCGGCAGCTTTCATAATAGAGCCTGCGTATTGGGAGAGAGACTGATCTGTGTATTGCATTTCAGTAGGGGATATTTCAAATATTAAAGCGCCAATGCTTTTCTCATTCATTATTCTAAAAATTATCCTGGCAAAGTCATAGGTTAGGGTTCTAATATTAATCGCAGGAACAGTAAATCCTGAAATCTCACCTTTTGAAATCGCGCTATAAAGAGGATAAATAGAGGTAGACTTAGGCATAGATTATTTATTAGGCGCTATTTATTATAAAGTATATCATATTGTTGTCTAGCCGAGCCCTATGCTAAAATGACTTGATGGATAAAACTTATAATCATAAAGATGTTGAGCAAAAAATCTACAAAAATTGGGAAGAAAAAGGATATTTCAGGCCGGAAAACAGGTTTGGAAATAAAGAAAATTATTCAATAATCCTTCCGCCTCCAAACGCAAATGCTCCACTTCATTTTGGCCACGCCATGTATGTAATAGAAGACATTCTTGCGCGCTACCACAGGATGAAAGGGGACAAGACGCTTTGGCTTCCCGGAGCTGACCACGCAGGGTTTGAAACGCAGTTTGTTTTTGAGAAAAAACTTCAGGATGAGGGGAAGTCCCGTTTTGATTTCAGCAGAGAAGAGCTTTATAGAATGATTTTGGATTTCGTTGGACAAAATAGACCCGTTATGGAAGGGCAGCTTAAAAGACTTGGTTTTTCTCTTGACTGGTCACGCAAAAAATTCACACTAGATTCCGATATCGTAAAAATAGTTCATAAGACATTCAAAAAACTTTACGATGAAGGGTTTGCATATAGAGCGCAAAGGCTTGTTAACTATTGTACATTTGATGGAACTTCGTTCTCAGATTTGGAAGTTGTTTGGCAGGAGAAGAAAGACCCTTTGTACTACATAAAGTATGGGCCTCTTGTTTTGGCAACCACAAGGCCAGAAACCAAATTTGGCGATACGGCTGTGGCAGTGCATGCTGGCGATAAAAGATACCAGAAATATATCGGTAAAGAATTGGAGATTGAAACAGTTCTCGGTAAAACAAAAATTAAAGTAATTGCAGACAAAATGGTTGACCCAGAGTTTGGAACAGGCGTTGTAAAAATTACTCCGGCACATGATTTTGACGATTTTGAAACAGCCCAAAGACACAATCTTCCCATGAAACAGGTTATCGGGTTTGACGGGAAAATGAATGAGAATGCCGGAAAGTTTGCCGGTATGTATGTAAAACAAGCAAGAAAAGCAATTATTGAAGAAATGCAGCAAAAGGGTTTAATCGAGAAAGTTGATGAAAATTATACCCACAGAATTGGACTTTGCTATAAATGCAAGAATGTTTTGGAGCCGTTGCCTTTGGAGCAGTGGTTTATAAAAATGGAGCCACTAGCCAAACCTGCAATTGAGGCTGTAAGAAAAGGAAATATCAAGATTTTCCCAAAAAACTTCGAAAAGCTCTATTTCCAGTTCCTTGAAGGGATTAGAGATTGGAATATCTCACGCCAAGTTGTCTGGGGAATAAGAATCCCTGCCTGGCGTTGCATGAAATGCAACGAAATCAAAAATCCAAAATCAAAAATCAAAAATCCAAATAAAAATTCAAAAATTAACAACAATTTAGCAATGGAACAATTTAGCAATGAAGGTTGGGTTGTTACCGAAGGCGAGAAACCTGAGAAATGCCCTAGTTGTGGATCCGGAGAGTTAGAGCAAGATCCCGACACTTTTGATACTTGGTTTTCTTCGGCGCAATGGCCCTTTGCAACTTTGCTTTCGCAAAGTTCAATTTCCAATTTCTCCTCCAAAGGCGGATCCGCCTCTGGCGGACAATTTCCAATTTCCAATGAAAATGCAAGAATGTTCAAAGATTACGCGGAGTTTTATCCTACAACTGTAATGGAAACTGGTTATGATATTTTGCGCTGGTGGGTGGCAAGAATGGTGATGATAGGACTTTACGCAACTGGGAAAGTGCCATTTAAAAATGTTGTTCTTCACGGACTCGTTAACGACCCATTAGGCAAGAAAATGAGTAAAAGCAAGGGAAATGTTGTTAACCCGCTGGAGCTTGTTGACAAATATGGCGCAGATGCAGTCAGATTCACCTTGGTTTACGGAACAGCTTTAGGAAATGACCAAACTCTTTCTTTTGAAAAGCTTGAAGCAATGCGAAACTTCAGCAATAAACTTTGGAATATAGCCCGTTTCATAGATCTGAAAAGAACTCAAAACTCAAATCTCAAAACTAAGAACTTAACAATTGAACAATTAAGCAATAACGCAATACACAAGAATGATAAAGAATGGATTGAGAAAATTAACTTGCTGGTGAGTGAGATAAGTGGAAATCTGGATAAATATCAATTTAACTATGCTGCAGAAAAGCTTTATGAATTCATATGGCATCAATTTGCAGACATATATATTGAAGACGTCAAAAATAGAATCGACGAAAATTCATACTTAATACTTACTACTTTATACTTAATACTCTTGAAGCTGCTTCATCCATTCATGCCTTTTATTACTGAGGAAATTTATCAAAGACTTGGTGCGCAAGCTGGAGGAGAAGAAAGTTTAACAATAGAAAAATGGCCCTCCTTCGCATAAAGCTTCGGAAGGGCAAGCCTATGAATAAGAATAACCAATCAGCAGCTTCGCAATTCCCGAAGATTTACCGATTTATTACCGAGAAGATTAAAAATGTCCAAAGGGATCTAAAAATCTTGATTTTAGGTGTTGTTTTTGGTGTGTTGGCAATACTCATTGTTCTTCTCGGTCTATATTTAGCTATAGACCTAAGAGGTAAAAAAGAAATTGATAAACAGAGAGCAACGATTTCATCTCAAATAGGCTATTGGGAAAAGGTTGTTGTGAAGAAAAAAGGATACAGAGACGGCTATTTTATGCTTGCAGTTTTAGAGTATCAGCTTAGAGAATTTGATAAATCAAAAGAATACTTAGGAAAAGTTCTATCAATTGATCCGAATTTTTCTCCTGCACAAGATTTTCAGAAGGTATTATCCGCCAATTGGCGCAAGGGGGAGTAGAGATTATTCCGCAGGCTTTTCCTCTCCTTGCGAGGCATCTTCCGGCTTTGTTTCTGCTCCCGCACCTTCTGTAGTCGTACCTTCAGCGGGAGCTTCTCCTTCGGCTGGTGCGGCACCTTCTGCGCCTTCTGCTGTTTCTGCTGCTGCAGCTTCAGCCGCGGCTGCTTCCTGCGCTAGCTGTTCTTGAGCTTCTTTACTAACAAGTTCCCCAACTTTTACAACAACCTGGCCTGGATCAGCAAGAATTGTAACCCCTTCTGGCGATTTAATGTCAGAGACCTTGATTTCATCATCAACTTGGGCTAGATTTTCAACATTAACTTCAATATTTTCTGGAAGTCCTTCTGGAAGTGCCTCAATTTCTATAACAGACATAATAGGCATCAAAAGCCCTATTTTATCTATTTCTGCCTTTGGTTCCCCAACAAATTCAATAGGAACTTCGGTTTTAATCTTTTCTTTAAGATTTACCTTGAAAAAATCAGCGTGAAGAATGTTATTTTTATAGTCAGCTGCCAGATTATGAATAAGAACGGGAATAACCTTGCTGTCCAAATGAATATCAACAAGACCGGTTTCTCCTACTTCTTTAAATACTTTTTCAAAATCCTTTTGGCTAACTTGAACAGCTTGAGATTTGATGTCTTTACCGTAGATGTTTGCCGGAATAATGCCTTCTTTTCTTAGTTTTTTGACCTTTTTGCCAAGGACTTTTCTTTTTTCAACCTTAAGACTCTCCCTTTTCATTAAGAATCTATTCTACCTTAAAGCTGGCTAAAAAGCAAAGTGTTATAATCATCCTCGATGGTAATTCTTGGTATAGACCCGGGAATAGGACGGTGCGGGTGGGGGATTGTAAATAGTCAGTTGTCAGTAGTCAGTTGTCAGAGCTATGGGTGCATTGAGACCTCGTCAAAACTTCCGGTCGAGAAAAGATTAGGGCAAATCCATAGGGAAGTTGAAAAAATTATAAAGAAATACTCTCCGGATGTGCTCTCTATAGAAGAATTATTCTGGGGAACAAACAGCAAAACCGCATTTGTAGTTGGAGAGGCTAGGGGAGTGATACTCCTTTGTGCATCTCAAAATAATCTTCCAATTTTTATCTACACGCCTCTTCAGGTTAAAATCGCAGTTACAGGCTACGGAAGAGCAGAAAAGGGACAAATAGGGAAGATGGTTAAAGCACTTTTAAAGCTTGATACTGTGCCAAAACCGGATGATACTTCAGATGCATTGGCAGTTGCCCTTGCCCACGCATTTTCCGCCAAAAGTTTGCATTAATCCCCGAGAAGATATAAAGTCGAAACCTTATGGTAAGGAATAAAGAACTTGAGCCACGTCCAGAAATAAAAAGATTTTCTGAAGAAGCAAGAACAGCCTTGGCAAAAGAAGGTTATGTAATTTACGAGTTAACAGGCAGGTCGTTAATTTCATTAATGATAGAAGTTGGAGAGCCGTTTGATTACGAAATATGGGAGAGAGAGTATCCTCAATTTATGACTAAAACTTCAATGATCTGCGAAGTTGCCATTAATCCAAGCAATGTACGTCTTGAGGGAAGTGACAACAAGACTCTAGAACAGCAGCTAAGTTTAATTGCAGCATTTTCTGCCGAGATTAGTGAAAGAATTAACGGAGTGGAAGCTGTTATGGGAGACGCTGCTGATTATGCAGAACTTATTGCAATTCATTATTTTAGAACAAAAAAAATGCTTTTTGTAGGAGTTGATGGCACAAGATTTCAGGCAGTAACTAAGACTCGTATATCTAGGGAGACTCATATAGCTAATGTCGGACACATAGGATTTTTCCCACCAAGACCAAGTATATTAGTGACTGGTGGTATTGGTGACGGTTCGCACGGCTTCTTTGCAGTTCCGCTTATAGTACCGAAATAAGTTGGATTTTTCTTGTGCTATAATCAAATCCAAATATGACCCATTCGACATGCTCAGGGTCATATTGAGTATAATCGAATATATGATTGGGTTCCTCAAAGGTACGGTTGAACTTCTTGATAGGCCTTTTGTGCTACTGGATGTAAATGGTGTTGGATATAGAGTTTTGGTTTCAGGAAATGTTTTATCAAAGCTTTCAAAAGGAGACAAAGCTACAATTTTCACTTTTACTTACGTTAGAGAAGACGTGCTTGAATTATTTGGTTTTTGGGAGATTGAAGATCTAAAATTGTTCGAGAGTCTAATCTCCGTCTCAGGCATTGGTCCGCGCACGGCTCTTAATATTTTTTCTTTTGGAACAAGGGACGAAATAATTGATGCCATAGTCAAGAGTGATGCTTCATTCTTCACCTCTGTTCCAAGGCTAGGAACCAAAAATGCACAAAGAATAATAATTGACCTTAAAAACAAAATGGGAGCAGGGGATAGTGTTGATTTATCCGGAAAGGACTTACTTGAAAATGCTGAGGTTGTTGACGCGCTTAAAAATTTTGGATTTTCAGTGGGGGAAGCACAAAAAGCAGTGAGAGAGATAAAGACCCAAGGTTTGTCTTTAGATGAGAAGATAAAATTAGCGCTAAAAGCGCTGGGAAGACATGGCTGAATGGCTACATAGCTATATAGCTATAAAACTATTTAACTATTTTATATTTCAACTATGACTAAAAAAACAGAAAAAACCAAAGTTGAAAATGATAGTCCCGAGGAGGAGATACTTTTTACCTCACTTAGAGCTTCTTCATGGAATGACTTTCATGGGCAAGTTAATGTCAAAGAGAGCTTAAAAATTGCAATAGCCGCGGCTAAAAAAAGAAAAGAGGCAATTGAACATATTTTGCTTTATGG
>JACPDD010000014.1 GCA_016184205.1 Candidatus Levyibacteriota bacterium
ATGCTTCGCCTCCAAAATTTCTCATAATCCTGTTGAAGCTTGCACTTTGGGAAAAAGCAGAAGCTACGGGAAGATTTGCAAACACCAAATTCTTCGGAGAAAATTCCTGCCATTTATTAGCAAACCGCAACATATCCAGCGAGACCAGAATCAGAAGAAGTAAGCCACAAACATAAATGAATTTTTTATTTAGAGTGGAAAGAAACACTATGCCTACCCCCAAGAAAAAAACTAAGGTTGGTAACTTCAGATTATTTTTTGCAATTACGGTTTTAAGCGCTGGGATGTGGAATCCCATATATACCGCTGCCCATAGTAGAATAATTAATGCCACGAGAATGGAAAAAAAGATAGCAATCTTTTTTATTTTTTTATCCTTGAGATCTTTGACCAGGCCGTCAAATCCAAACGCTGACAAAACTGCAAACATAAAACTATAAACAACAATATCTCGGCTCGCTGCGCTTGTAGAAAGAACAGGAATCTTAAGCATTATCAAAAGGTCTATCAATTTTGTATCCAGAGCAAAAAGAAGCGCGGCAGTGCCTACAATAAGAAAAAATAATATCTCTTTTTTCTTTTTTACCGTGACCGCATAAAGGGAAAGCACTAAGGGAATAACTCCAATAAATCCATTCCATTCAGCCCAGTGTCCAAACCAATCATTTCTTGTAACAGGATTGCCAAAAAAATCTGGAGCAAAGAGTGTGGGAAGATAAGACAGAGGAATCACCTCATCTTTTTGGAAACTATCGCTCCTAAAAGACTGTGAGTAAAACTCTATTGAAGGCAACAGTTGGGGCATAGCAAGTAAAAGCCCAAAAGCAGTAAATAACGAAGCTTTTAGGAAACTTCTTAAGTCTTTTGTGGCAATCAACTTATATACAATGTATGCAAATGTCGAAAGAAGAAAGTAAATACTTATCTGGAAGTGTCCGCTAAAAAAAGATAGAGGAATAGTAAATGACAGAAGTGCTAAAAATCTTATTTTTTTTGTATTAAAATATTTTTCAACAGCAAAAAGGGCAAGCGGGAGCGGGAGGATTGCATATCCAAGCGTTCCATAACCCATCCAGGAAGTTATGAAACCGCAAAACATAAAGGAGGCTGCAGAAATTACACTTGCTACCCTACTTCTTTTAAGCGCCCTGACAAAAATATATATAAAAATTCCAGCAAGAAGAGGCTGCATAAGCACCAAAAGACTCCAGGCGTCAACAAAAGGGAAAACAAAGAATAGAATATTAAAAGGAGATAGCACAGCCGATTGATAATTAGCAAGAAGTGGCGTTCCTGCAAAACTATAGGGATTCCACAATGGAACTTGGCCATCTTTCCAAATTTGAATTGCTAAGTGCCTCCAGGGATAGATTTGAGTTATTACGTCAGGCATTGCGCCATTTTTCACCGGACCAGCAAACTGAGGATACGCACTCCATGGGGCAAAATTATTCAGTTGGTAAGTCGCTGCAAAGGGTGCTTTGCCTTTCAAAAAATATGGGCTCGCAAAAACAAACCATACTGCAAAAATAAAAATTAGCGGCCAAAACCTTAAGCACAATCTCTTCATTTCCTTATTATATATTTTCTAGCAGCTTCGGATAATGCTTTTGTAGCAATAATGTAAATGAAAGGCGTCAGTGGCATAAAGTATCTTACTGATACGTTTCCCAAAGAAAGGAGCATGGAATATGAAATTATCCAAAGCAAAATAACCTTATCAACATCTTCCAGTTTTTTTCTAACCAATTTTGTAAGTAGCAAACCAAACGACAATACTATTGAGATAGGCCATATAATTATCCATTGAGAATCAGAAGAAATTGATCTATCTCCCCACCACGTGTGCCACCTGTTAAAAAGAATAAGGTCCCAAAACGAAAATGGAATCCCAAGTTCTGACTTGTGATATACGTAAATATATTTTTGAATACCGAATACACTTAGCAGAGAATAACCATCCATAATTGTTTTAAAATATGAAGCAATTAAAACAACTAGAGATATAGGCAAAGTGAGGACGAAAGCAAAAATTTTCCTAATATCTCTTTCTAAGAGAAGATACGCAACAAATGCTAAAAGAAGAAATGCACCCAAAATAAAAAATCTGGTACTGATAACTGCTCCCAACATAACAGATACTAAAATAAACCATCTCGTATAATTTTTACTCCTGTTTGCTCTAATGAAAAAATATAAAGCAAAAATTATAAAAGGTAATTGAATCGGTTCTATAAGAGGCAAGTTAACTGCAGTATTCAAAAAAAGAGGTTCATTTATAAATATAGTCAAAGGTACAAGCGCCAGTAAGCTATTTTTAAGACTCGCTTTTGCTATTAAAAAAACTCCAAGGGCAGAAAGACCTAAAAGAATAATTGAAGTTGTTGTCGCATTATTAAAAATAATAATTGATAGACCGATTAGATATAATCCGAGCGGAGGCTGGTCAGATAAAACCAGAATAGGATTAGCTCCTCTTATAAGTGCTCCTCCTGCATAAGCTTCCATAGTTTGGTCTGGAATTATTCCCGGATTTATTTTTGTAACGTACTGCGAAGTTTCATAAGCCCGCTTTAGAGGTTCATATTGATAGTTTCTGTAAAAGAAAGACTCCCTATTTTGATAAAGCAGCATTGCGGGCCTTATTAAAATTAGGATCAAAAAACACAACGCAAATATACTAGTTTTGTTTATTTTTTTCTTTGGAGTTCCCATAACCTCGCATAAGTTGTAAAAATGCTAAAAGCTTGATACATACTCTCTATGAGTCCCACAGTGCCAACCTTAAATCCCCTCTGTACAAAATAATAATTACAAAAAGTTGTTATCATAATTCGCGGAAATCTCCACCATGACATCTTCGGGTGTCCAGCACTGTAGCGAAGTTCTGCTTCTATCTTAGACCATTCAATTGTTTTTCTTAACATTTGAGAAAGATTTCTGTGCGTATAGTGAAGCAGGAATCCTGTCAATTCGGAAACTTTGCCTTCTATAACCGGGCTTTCATGCAATTTTCCTCTCCACCCCTTAAACCCTGCCCTTTTAAAAAGTCTTTCCATTTTTTCCTGTTGCGGCCACTCATGGTTCCCTAAATAGAAATTCTTTCTTGTAACTTTGTATGCTACGATTTCAGAATATTTGATATTTGATATTTGATATTTGATATTCCTAGCAAGTTCACTCGTTACTCGCTCGTCTGCATCAACATATAAAACCCAATCTCCAGTTGCTATTTTAAGCCCTGTATTTCTAAGTTCCGAGAAATCCTTAGAGTCAGCTTTTGTAACTTTTGCGCCCATTCTTTCTGCAATTTGGGCCGTTCTATCCTCAGAGACATTATCTACTACAATTATTTCATCGCAAAAAGAAAGACTGTCCAGACAGTCTGCAATCCTTTCTTCCTCATTTTTTGCAATAACAATACCTGTTATTCTACTCATGGTTCTATCCTATAACTTCCTTTCCCAAACTTTCTCCGGTAGAAATCCATAATTCCTATTCTCTGCCATTTTCTTCCGGATTTAATCAACTTGATGCTTTCTCTAATTAGAGCGACCTTTGAGCGAATAGGAGCATAATTAATCCCAAACAACATTCTATTGCGGGTAATATAGTAATCTTGAAGCGAAGATCCTGATCCGCCCGCCGAACCTGCATTTTTGTGCCAGATTACAGCTCTGGGTTCGTAAATTATTTTAAATCCATGCTTGCGTGCTCTTTGAGATAAATCATTATCTTCATAATAAAGAAAGTATTTTTTGTCAAAAGTTCCCACTTTTTCCAAAGTTTTTCTTGTTATAAGCATGCAACAGCCGCTAACGTAGTCAGTTTCGAAGGTATTATCATATTGCCCCCTATCAACCTCATCCACTCCTCTATGATGACCTATAACATTTTTCCAATCCATCTGCCCTCCTGCGTACCAAAAAACTTTTCCTAAATCTTCTTTTTCGTATCTTCCTTTATGATATTCGAATCCTTTTGCAAAATAGATTTTGGGACCGACAATACCAACCTTTGAATCTTTACTGGCAGCTTCAACCATTTCTCTAGCAAAATTTTTATCAAGAAGGGTGTCATTATTTAAAATAATTACATAGTCCGCGCCTCTACCCAGAGCGTATCTAATTCCTACATTATGACCTTCTGCAAATCCTAAATTTTCACTGTTTCTAATAAAAACAAGAGGCATATTTTTAAGAAAGTTGGGCCCTATATCAAATTTTTCCTCGGAGGCGTTATCTATTACTATTACTGTTATACTAAAATCCTGAATCTTAATTTTATCCAACTCTGCAAGACAAGAAAAGGTATTTTCTCTTCCATTGAAGTTAATTATAGAAACGAAAACGTTTTTCATTATTTGCGGTAAAACGCCTTATAGAAGATCCTTTTGACAGGATTGGTAGTGTTTTTAATTTTCTCATTTATTAGCCAGAATTTTAGCTCTTTACCTGCCATTGCCATTTCACGCTTAGATTTGTCCAGAATATTCCCCTGTTCGATTTCGGGAAAACCCTGTTCTTCCCAAACAAAAGCGAAAACACAAAAGTGGTAAAACGCCATAAGAAGCGAAAGCATTATCCCATGAAATCCGTCCTTGTATCCTTCCTGAGCAAAGAAACGCGTTAAGAATTCTTTTAATGGAAATTTAATAGCATCTGCAAAGTTTGCTTTGTAACCCTTGCTAATTAGAACCTTTGCCTCATTGGGAACATAAATATTACTCATTTTGTGCAAAAACTGAGAAATGGTTTGATAATTATAATGGAGGATGTGCTCCTTTAGATAATCTACCTCCCCGGTGACTTTCACCATCTCATGTACATGTTTCTCTTCGAATTTACCCTTTGTGCGCTTGAATAACCGAAGCTGTGGATCTGGATACCAACCCGCGTGTTTTATCCACTTACCAAAAATTATGTTTCTCCTTGGAATAAAGTAGCCGTTTATATTCTGAGCGTTGAGATTTGACTCCGATTTAATCGGGGTTGAGATTTGCAATTTGACTTCGTCGCGAAGCTCTGGGGTAATCCTTTCATCATCATCTAGGCACAATATCCATTCGCCTGATGCCTTGGAAAACCCATAATTTTTATTAACGTTAAGCATTGGATTATTGGGGCGATCGAATATTTTTGAGGTATATTTTTTAGCAATTTCTACAGTTTTGTCAATTGAAGAGTTATTAACTAAAATAATTTCATCGGCAAATTGGACAGATTTTAGACAATCTTCAATTTTATCCTGTGCATTATAGGCAGAAATAACAACAGAAAGCTTGGTCATTTATTTTTGCAAGTTTGCTTTGACCATTTTGAAATCTTCTATTATTTGGCTTCGGGCCAGAGCTCAACGCAGGATAACCCACAATCTTTAAGATGCTAAAATTAATATGACGCTTCACTAAATAAACAACGCCCACAACAGAAGTTGCAACAATTGCCGAAGACACAGAAACACCATTAAATCCGTATGCATTAATAGCCAAAGGAGTTATGACCCAGGTTCCAACCGTCCAAAAAATCATAAGATAGAGCGTTATTTTTATCTTTCCTATGGAGTTTAGAGCGTTTGTCAAGGGAGTTGATATGCTTGATAGCGCTGCATTTGCGGAAAAAAACCAGAGTGAAAAAAGAGCAGGCTCCCATTTAATATATTTGGGAATCAGTTGTATGAAATACGGAGACATTACAACAAGGCCTACGAGGGAAGGGAAAATAATAAAACACGAAGCGAATATAGATTTTTCCAGTCCCTTAGCAAGCGTTTCCCTTTCATGCTGAAGGCGGGAAAAAGAAGGAAAAGTTATTCTTATAACATTGTCCATAACAAGCCTAAGCGGCATGAGCGCCCATTTTTGAGCAAATCCAATATACCCTACTTGCGCAAGCGGCAGAACTTTTCCAATGTAGACAATCAGCAAGTCATCTTTGAGAAGCGCGAGGAAACTGTTGGCTTGAAATGGAATTCCAAACGAGAGAAGTTTTCTTGCTGCGGGTTTTGAGAATGCGAATCCTACCCTCCATGGACTTATTATATAAATTGTAATAACTCCACTTATTCCTCTAAGAAGTACCGCAACCGTAAAGCTTAGAATTCCAAAGCCCGCCATTGCAAGGGCAACCGCGCTTATATTAAAGACGAGCGTTTCTACAATTTGCGGAATGACAAGCTTCTCAAACCGCAACTCTCTCTCAAGAATTATAGAAGGAATAGTTTTAAATGAAGACAAGAAAAACGCTACAATTAATGCTCTAAACAATAAGAGACCATTTTCTTCTAAGCGGTAGAATGACGCAATTGCGCCTGATAAAAGAAGTGCAGCTGCACAAATGAAAATCACCAGGATTTGCTGAATTGTAAAAGTCGTCCTTAGTTCTTCCCGGGTGGGAGATTCTTTTTTCTGTATGAGCGCTGCAGCAAGGCCAATATCGGAAAAGTAGGAAAGGAATGCAATTGCCGAAGATACAACAAAGAAGACTCCAAAAACTGAAGGGGACAAGAAAATCGTAAGAAGAAGATTGGAGATAAGTCCCACTACTTGAACAAAAAAAGTTCTCGAGGTTAGCGCAAAAACTCCTTTTATAGATCTTCTTGTAACTTGTGCTATGTCAACTTCTTGCATAATGCAAATCTTTCCATAATATCAAGCTTTCCCTTACTGCTCTTATTATTACTCTTGCATTTCCACCGCTCTGATCTCCATATTTTCTTGGATAATGTGATACCTGAACCTGCGCTATTTTAAGATTCTTCTTTTTGGCCTTTGCCAAAATCTCCGTTGTTATCATTGCACCCTCGGATTTTAGGGGCATAATCTTATTTAATGCTTCTTTTTTAAAAAGTTTAAAACCACAATCTATGTCTTTAAAGTAAAGTCCAAAAAGAATGAGATCCCAAACTTTTAAAAGGTTCATTAAAACGTGCCTGAAAGGATTATCTAATCTTTTTTTTCTAAATCCAATGACCATATCAGCCTCATTAATTTTCTCAAGGAGCTTTGAGACCTGCGCAAAGTCAAATTGAGAATCTCCATCCGTAAAAACTACAAGATTGTATTTTGCATTTGAAAAACCATGTTTAAGCGCCGCTCCATATCCTCTATTCCTAGGATCTGCCACTACAACAAGATTAGGATTTTCACTGGCAAGTTTCCTTGCAATTTTAAGGGTGTTATCAGAAGAACCGTCATCCACCATTATAATCTCCCATTTTGAAGCAACTTCTTGGGCTACCGCAATGGCCTTTTTTACAACCTCTTCTATATTTTTTTCTTCGTTCCAAAATGGAAAGAAAATTGAAAGCTGTGAAACTTTATCCATGTTTTGATTTTTTCTTAAATCGAATTATACCAATAGCTATAGCTACTAATCCAGCAAGAGAAATTAAATCTGCTACCTTTTCTATGTTGCTTTCCTTAAATTTCATTTCCACCTGATGCTTTCCGCTAGGCAAAGAGACATCATATCCCTTATTTACAATGCTACCCTGTGACATCCCATCAACTGATAATTTCCAGGAAGGAAAATATGCGATGTTAAAATGAACTTTAGTTGGCCGGATAGCATCTAAGTCAAGTTCAATGGCGTTCGTTTTGTCGATTTTAGAATTAATTTGGACATCATTGGGGTTAAAAATTACTCTTTCTCTAGCAATGTCAACCTCGCTTGTTGGTCTAGGGAAGTCTTTTGGCATGTACTCATCTGAAATTCTTGATGTAGTCCACCTTAAGGTTTGAATATTAGTGTAATCGTTTGCTGTTTTATTTAAAATAGTCTGAGGAATAAAAAACTTAAGGCTTGAAAGAATAACTACTGCCACTAAAACTGCGAGGGTTAAATATTCTGCCCATTCATTTTTAATAGCTTTATGCATAAACCATAATAGCGATCCGCAGAGAATGGACGCAAAAAATGATGCCATGAGTAAAAATCTCCAAGGGAATTGAAAAAAGGCCATAAGTGGAATAGCGCTCCATAGGGGTTCAGAAGTAGAAAGCATAAGAAGGGCAGATGCTAAAAGTCCGACTATGCAAAATAGGATGATTACCGCTTCCTCTTCTTTAATTGAAATTTTCTTGGTGATTGTAAATACTGCTGTCATAAAAGTTGCAAGCAAAGAGAAAATTAAATGTATTTTCCCAATCATAAATGATGCCCCGTCAATGCATCCGGGAGCAGAACCTCCAAATCCCCATTGGCTTTGCCAAAGCTGATAGGAGCACACAAAATGATCTTTGAAGTGAGCCCCTCCTCCTATTTGAGCTAGGATATTTGTATATCTTTGCTCCAAAAGTGCAGGAATAAAATAAAAAGCAGAAAGAGAAAGCCCAAGAACAAAAGCGTATAGCGGATAGCGTATAGCGGATAGCTCTTTCTTCTTGATGGCAATATAACAATTAAACAATATAACAATTAAAATAAACGGAGTCACCATCATTGCCGTCAGATTGTGCGAAAGTATTATTCCGGTATATCCTAGTGCCCCAAGTATTATCCATTTAGCGCTGCCCCTTGTCTTATAAATTTTATAAAAACCAAGCAGCGCAAGGGGTATAAACGCATATGCCCAAAATTCCGAAACATCCCCTCTTACATAAATGTCCACCGCATGAAAAGGTGCATATACATAAAGCAGCGCCGATACTATCCCTCCTGTTTTACCCCAAAACTCTTTTGCTAGAAGATACATAAAAATTCCGGAGAGAAGAATTCCAAGAACCATCATTGCCTTAGTTGCCAAAAGCGCATCAAACCCAAAAAGCTCAAAAAATGATCCTATGTAATAAGCTAACGGTGAATAAAAATTGAAAATCGGATAACCGTAACCATACCCTAAATCAGAAACCCACCTTACGGGAAACATTCCATCTTTAATTGACTTTGTCATCTCATACACTCTTGCAACTTGAGTGTCATCATGGATTGGGAAAAATCCTGGGATAAAAAGAGGCTTTGCTGCCCAAAAAGATAAAGCAACAACTACTGTAATTGGAATTATTACTTTCAAAAATTTCATCTTTTATTTTTTACAATCAGTAAAATTATTATAAGAAGTATGCCGGCAATTGAGATAATGTCCGCAAAAATTCTAATGGGCGTCTCGCCGAATCTGACCACTATATTGTTACTGCCGGAAGATACAGTGAATCTTATTAATCCGTTACTATTATAATCAATAGGCACAATTTTTCCATTAACCGCTACTTCCCACCCGGGGAAATATATTGTATTTATCTGAATTATCCTTTGTGTTGGAAAATATCCCTGAATTGACATTCTGTTAGAACTTACCTTAAGGAAGTTTAATTTTTCCTCACCATTTAAAACTTCCGCCTTATGTCTTGACATGCTGCCTAACACATCCTTCGCCCACTTTGGCATGTATTCATTCTTAACGGTTGTTGAATCCTGGTTCGTTGAGTAAAAACTATCCGCATGATATTGATAATCTTTAGGCATTAAAAACGGCCAGGCAGAAATAAATGTTATAAGTAGGATAATTATGGCGACTGTAATTTTCGTTTTATTGCTAAATACAGAAATAACACAAGCAGCTAGGAATGAAGCGCAAAATATGGTTAAGGACAAAAATCTAAATGGGAACTGTATGAAAGATATCGGCAACAGTCTGAAAAGACCAAGGCTTAAGGATGTTGATAAAAACATAGATACAACGCCAACAGTAAGAAGTAAAATTGTAAGTCTGTGTTTTCTAATCTGGATTTTCCCAATGAATATTAAAGCTAAAGTTAAGGTCGTTATGAAAATGGTAGACAATCCTACAAGACTAAAATCAGAGAAATATTTGCTCCAATCAGAAACTTGAGTTTCTGAAAAAACAGTATATCTAAGGTCATAGAAAGCAGGAAGCCAAAAGAATGCGCAGAGAGCAAAGCCCAAGATGATTGCAGCTGTATTTTTATATATAAGCCTAGTTTTATCTTTTGCAATCAAAATATCAAAAGCCATATACAAAATTATTAGAGGCAAGAAAATTGCCGCAATCGTATTGTGTGCAACTACTAAGAGAGATATTCCAATAGAAGTCCAGATAAAACTTTTTCTCTCAAGTTGCCAAAAAATAAATGGAATAACAGCAAGAGCCAAAACTTCTCCAACAGAACCTCTTTTATATAAATCGAATAAATGATAAGGCGCATAGGTGTAAAAAACTGCACCTGTGAGTGAGGACACATTATCAAATAGTTTGCGAAGCCATAGAAAAGAAAAAACAGACGAAAACACTAGACTTGTTGCAAAGATAACTTTTATAGTATCCACAAAGCTAAAACCTAATATGTGTATTGGAACCCCCAAATACATAAACAGTGGATACAGAAAATTTGCAACAGGATATCCGTATCCATTATTTAATCTGGATAGAAATCTTACAGGGAACTGCCCGTTTCGCAGTTCTTCATAAAAAGCGGAGAATCTAATCACCATCCAGTTCCCATCATCTGAAAGAAAAAATCCTTGATGTAAAATTCCCCATATTGCCGGCAATGTCAGCAAGACTGCAAGGGCTAAAAATATTAAGCTACTTCTTTTTCTCATATCTACTAAGTCTTGAATATAAAACTATTAAAATTGCTAAGCTTAAAAGAGAAATCTTAAGACCATTATAAAATGAATCCGGGGAATAATAAAATTCGACTCGATGATTTCCCGAAGGCACAGAAACTGCTCTAAAAGCAAAATCTGCTCTATATAATTTCGCTTTCTCGTGGTCAATTCTTACTTTCCACTCCGGCGAATGTGTATCGGATAAAAACAGCAGCGTATTTGTTTTTGAAAATGTGGACAATAAGACTTTGTTATTTGTATATTTATCAATTTTAACGATGGCACTACTGTCCTCGGCAAGCTTAATTCCAGGGTCCTCTTCTAAAATTAAAGTTTTCCCAAGCTCAAAGTTAGGATCAAAAATTTTATCAACTATTTTCTGCTCATCTTTCTCTACAACATATTTAGAGGCCAAAAAGGCTCTGGGCAGAACATTTTTATTCTCATATATTTGGTAGTACCCATCGTTATAAATAAAATTATAATCATCAACAGAAAATGTAGCGTTATCCGCTGAAGAATCTTTGCTCTTATGAAGAACATATTTTATCCCCAAAAGATTTAAAAGTCTTTGGCGGTATTGGTTTTCCCTAAGATCTGATAATCCGTATCCGGGGGCAAGATTTGCATCCGGTCTTGGAAGATTTTCTGTTAACTCTCCCTTAGACGATGCGTTAAGCAGACTTGCATACCTTCTTATGTGCAGTGGATCAACACCCTCGGGCGAGTAAGTTCCGTCGTATGTTTGGAAATTGCTTTCAATATATCCGCTGCCATAACCCCAAAATCTATTTACAGATGCTTTCTCCTTTAAAAACTTGATAACCGGAGTTTGCGGATATACAAACTCTTTTTGGGAAAAAGGTGTAATTTTTTGAAAGAAATAAAATAATTCAAAAAGTGTTAAAGCAAAAATCAAAATCAGTACAAATTTAAATTTTTTAAACCACAGATAACAAAGCAGTGCAAAAGATAAGAATAAACCCGTAGGAATAATTAGATTCCTCTTGGTTACTGCAATTTTAGCGGGGTCTATGTGAAACATATTCGATGCTAAAAATGCAAAAGACCAGAAAAGTACAAGAAGGAAAAGCACAAAAGAAATAGCATAGATAAGATTTCTCTTGCTGTACTTATCTTTTAACTCCCCAAGTCCTATTGCCGCAAGCACTGCCGCACAGAATTGAAAAATGGAAAGTATTCGCGTTGGTACGGTTGTTGAAATAACCGGAATAGGAATCTGATATAGATATCTTGTGACAAAAATATCCAAAGACAAAAGAAATGATATTATTCCTATTATTCCAAATATCAAAGCTATACTTCTTTTCCTGAAATTTAAGAAACCATATACAGAAAGTAAAAAAGGAATAAGACCTATATATGAAACTCTTTCTATGTAGGTGCCGCTGAACCAATGATTTTGAGCTGCCGGATTTCCAAAAAAATTAGGAGCTATGGTAGTAACTGCGTACCACCAGGGATTTAAAAGTTTCTCAATTTGAGGCAAAGTATAGTTTATCCTGGTTGATTCTTCAAAAAGTTCTTTTGTTGGTAATATCTGAAAAGAAGACAGCAGAACGGGGAAAATAAGAGTTACTACAAAAAGGAGGATTTTTTTAAGCGTTAGAGATTTATCTAGAAAATTTCTGGCTAAGAAGTAGGTAAAGACAATGCTGCCGATATAAAAATAACCCTGTATGTACCCCGCAAGAAGGGATACGAAAAGTGTCAGGATTAAATATAAATTGTATTTTAAATTAGATGCTTTAAGTATTTTCTCTGTAAAGAAAAGTCCTAACGGAAGCCACAGAAAGGTATGATTTATATTGCCATACTCCATCCAAACAACCATGTAGGAAGAAAAAGCAAAAACCAAGCCGCCAAAACTGCTTGCTAAACTACTCAATTTTATTTCCCTTAGATACAAGAACATAAAAAATGCAGCAAGAATTTGAGAGAGGACAATGTATGTTGTCCATGCACTTAAGAATGGGAGAAGGAGGAAAATCACATTGATTGGATAAAAAATTCCGGACTGGAAATTTGCCATTAAGGGATTTCCGGAAAAGTTATGAGGATTCCAGAATGGAATCTCGCCTTGTTTTATCGAGTCTATTGCAAAACTTTTCCAAGGAAACATATGCCTTACAACATCAGCGCCCTGGTCTTTGCTTGGTACTGCCCCGGGCTGGTAACCCAAAAGAGGATATGCTTTATATGGCTCGTAAAAATTAACAAGAAGGTCACCGGGAAAAGGAATCTGCCCTTTAAAAATAGGATAAAAGAAAATTAGAACTGCGGTAAGAATTAAAAATAAATATTTGTTCGCAGAGATGCCCTTCAGCCTTTGGGGAAACATAGCTTATTTTGGATTTACGCGGTAAAGCCTTGAATACGCTTTGCCTACTCCCTTTTTATATTGAGCAACAAGTGTTAACGGCCAACTTTTTATAGCTTCCTCAAATTCCTTCTGATTTGAGACAAATACAAAAACCGGCATCTTCTGTGTAATGTCCTGTAAATCTTTGGGAATTTCAGAAGGAACAGGATATATTCCTCGCTTCTCAACGTTTTTATTGTCGCCCAGATAAATCTCCACAGCATAAGTTGGCAAAGAGCCAAAGGTTCCAAGGGAAGCTACATATATTTTCCCCTTTTTAGATTCTTTGGCTAAATAGGAAATAATTTCCTTTGTTCCTCCGCCTGCCGGCCAGTTATTTATATATTGCTCATAGTCAGACCTTGGTATGGGGGCGACTGCAATGTTAGAAACAATAAAATAATCCGTATAAAAAGACGCTGCGGTAAGCATTAAGATTAATATAAAGAAGTGAATCTTATTTTTTATAAAACCCCAAAGTCCATAAATAGATAAAGCGGCCAAGGGTATAAGCGGAAGCAGCATGAAAAAAATAAAACGGGGATAAAGCGTTTTCCCGAAAAAGGCTAGGTAGGCAAAAGGGATTAGAAACCAAAGAAATAAAACTATTTTTTCTTTCCAAAAATCATATTTTCTGGCAAAAGACACATATATAACTGTAATTATAAGGGCAAAGAAAACATACGGTAAAAAGGCCTGAATTTCCGCAGGGGGCCTTAAGTACCTCATAACACTTAATATGTTAAGTGCTAAAATCGCAGCCATAAAAGGGCTGGAAATTTTTATAAAAGACACTAGGCTTATCACTTATGATGTGGTAAAACGGAGAGAGCCTAAGTATTGAATAGAAGGCAAAAGCCATAATAATTGCCGTGAGTGAAAGTCCGACCAGCTTAGGCAGTCTTTCATTAGCTTTCTGTCTCCAGTCAAAAATAAGATATGTTGCAAAAAGGAGCGGAACACTGAAAAAAGCGCTCGTTTTAGTAAGCACTCCTCCACCTATAACCATCCCTAAAATCAAAGCAACATCAGGCCTTACTGTTCTAACCAATAAAACAGTGAGGTATAAGGACCATACCATAAACATTCCAACTAGGCTGTCATAGAGTGCCATTCTGTCGTATACAAGGGCCATAGGAAAGATAAGATACAAAAAGCTTGACACTAGCCCAATCCATTTGTTCTTGAAGAGCTCTCTTCCCAGTAAATAAAGCCCTATCATAGTTGCAAGTCCTGCGATAACGGAGACAAGTCTTCCGGCAAGAAGCGGATCATCAACAAATCTCATAATTGTCATTGTCAACCAGACAAAAGAAGGCTGCTTTCCATCTGTCAAAGATATAAAACGCCAGCTTGCATCAAAGCGGGCAATCTGTGACCATCGGACATAAATCGCCTCATCTGTAAAAAGAGGAAGAGACATTATGTTGTAAAGACGAAGAAATAGATAGGAAGGGACTAGCAAAAGTGCAGCAATAATCTCGACTTTATATTTTCCTAGTTTCAACATACATCCTATTCTAGCAAACTTTTAAACCTAAATGCTAAAGTGGAAAATACAGAGAGGGCTATGCCTGCTGTTGTAATCCAAAATAACTGCGCTGGTATAGGAGGATTCCAGTTTCCGCTGTAAAGGTAAGGAACATATATTAAAAGAGAGACAAAAGACATAATAACAGAAGGGATAAATATAAAATACTTATTGGAGAGTAAGGCAGCAAATGGCAGAACATACAGAAGATACCATGGTTGGAAATTAGTTCTAATCGAAACTACAACAACAGCTACTACCATAAGTATCAAAGTAATCAGAACTATAGTTTCAAAGGATATATTTTTCTTCTGCCTACTAAAAAATAGGTGGGCAAGAATAACCGGAAGTATAAAAACAGTTGCAAACTTTACTCCAATAGACATAATGAGTAATATAAGTGCTCGGACATATTTGCTATTCAAAAACAGGAAAAAAGAACCAAGCGCAAAGAATAACATAGCTATATCATTGTGCGCAGATACCAAACTTTCTATTATTACAAGAGGATTCAGGGCAAAAAAAGCAATTCCCAACATTTCTCTTTTTGGGGAAATTTTTTCTAAAATTTTGCCTATAAAATAGGCAGCTCCCAGAAAGCTTGCTGATGCAATAGCCTTAAACATAAAGAAAGTTAAAAGAAAAACATTAGAGCCAACAAAAGACACGGGTACTGTCAGTAAAAGCCATGTAGGCCCATACGGGTAGACCCTATGAGTCCAATGCATGAACGCAAGCATCGGCTCCCCCGGGTAGTCCAAGGCCTTATGAAGATAAGGATTTTGGTTATAGTAAGTTACAATCTTGGCGTCAAAAATGTAATTGAATAAATCATAAGAAAAAGCATTATAAGAAAAGGTAAGGAGCACTGCTGTAGCTATAATAGCTGACCACAACTGTCTTTTCGAGATTAGATTTTTACGTGCGAGTGCAAGGAAAGCAAAATAGAAAATAAAAAGAAGAGATATAATCCCAACGTAAATCCCTGTTGAAAGAGGTCTGTCAAAATATCCTATGTGCTGAAAAAACTTTTGTACAACTTGCCAAACAGACCAGCGCGTTAAAGTGAGACCCAGATCTACTTGAGTAAAGGAGTATAGAAACAGAAAGACAATAGCGAGTAGGTAGCTAGCTAAAATAATTTTGGCTTTAGACATTTGACTTTTGACCTAACCTACTTATACTTTCCTGAAATTGAGCTGATTTTTATTCTAAAAAGGTCAATAAGACCCTCAACAGAATCTTTTACGGGGCTTACTCTTCTTGTTTCTACATAAAGCCATTCAACAGGAACTTCTTTTATCTTATACCCCAATTTCCTTGCCAAATATAACAGTTCAACATCAAAACCTGCGCTGACAGATGAGCCTGAGACCCTATGGAAACCGTGATGAATTTTTTCTATTCTTGAAAAAAGCGTACGGGCTGCTTCCTGGGTAAATAACTTAAAACCGCACTGGGTATCTGAAATTCCGCTTAGCCCTACAATGGCAGTTCTTAGAAATATCATTCCCTTTGCCATAAGAAGCCTTGTCCATGGGGCGCCTTTACGCTTTGAACTCCTTGAACCAATTACAACATCAAACCCCTTCTGCACAAATGGTAAAAGATTATCTAGCTCCTCTATTGGCGTTGCCTGATCCATGTCGGCAAACAAAACATACTGCCCCTCTGCCGCAAGCATTCCTGTGGTTACTGTTCCTGCTTTTCCAAGATGAGGATTTTTAATAAGTTTAAATGGAGGATTTTCCTTTATAAATTTTTCTGCAAACTCTATGCTCCCATCTGTTGAGCCGTCGTCAACAATAATAACCTCGTACTCTATTTTGCGGGACTCAAGGAATCTCTCAACTCTGTCCAAAACTCCCTTCCTTAGATTTACCATTTCATTAAATGATGGGATTACAACGGAAAGATAAAGTTTACCCATAGTTCGGTTTCACTCACAAAGATTATACTAGAAATCCGCTCTTTTTTGAATTATCAATCCACTCGGAAGCTCTGTTTCGGAAATTACTTTTCCGCTCTTTACAACAGTTTCAAGCCATCCTTTATAAGTCCATGGCTTACTCCAGTCAGGTTCAATAAGCAGATACAACGTTCCCTCTTTTTCCTTGCCGGGCATGTAGCGATAGACATTTTCCGATCTCCACCGTATTAGATAATCATACGGGTCTGTATACACAGCTGGGGCAAAAGCGAGCAGATTAAACGGCTTGCCGTTAGCATCTTTATAAATGTAATCAATAGCATCAAGTTTGCCTTTTACTTTTGCTATTCCTCCGTAATCCGGATAGCGGTATAAATTGTAAATTCTTGGGATAATTATTGATAAAGTAACTAGGAATAAAATTGTTAACAGGACTTTACCAAAGCTACGTTCCCAAAACCTTGCAATAATAATACCAAGAGGAAAAAGAAACATGACTTCAAATCCCGTTAAAAACCAAGCTCTAAGGGGTTGTTGATAAAAAAGTAGGAGGGCAAAAATTAATACAACAAGTTTCGCACAAAGCAGGACAAATTGATGTTCTTTCACGTTTAGAAGTTTTGTCTTTTTACCCAACAGAATACCGAAGACTAAAAGGTAAAATGCGACACCCGAAAACAATAGTCCGTTGAATGATGAGTTAAAGTTAACCGTGAAATTATAAAAATGGTCGCTAAAAGTCGTTCCCAAGTAAGACAAGAATCCTGCTTCTCTGCTGCCCGAAAACGCAGCTATAATTCCTTTGGACATCAAAAAATCATGTCTTAAATCAAAAAGAATTTGAGGTGAAAACAGCAACGTAAATAATGCAAGACCAAACAGGAACTCTTTTTTCTTTATTGTTTGAAGATTAAATAGAGCAAGATATATTATGCTGCTTAAAAATATAAAAACGCCGAGCGCTGTTTGGAAACTAAACATCAATGCAATAGTAGGCCAAACAACAAAGTGAAATTTCTTTTTACCCACTGACAAAAGATAAAAAGAGAAAATATATATTGTTAAAAGCAGCCACATTGGATGAGGATTCCATGCGTACGTTGCAGCGGCTGCGGCCTCCGGACATATGGCGAGCAAAAACATAGTTACGAATGCAACCCGCAGGCCGAATAGTTTCCTAGCAAACAAAAAGGCAACTATTAGAGTTGCCATACTTATAAGAAGAGACAGGAACACGCCTCCCCAAGGATTTCCTCCTGTCAAAAATGTTGGAACAGAGAGAAGATAGTACCAAAGCGGACCCTGAAATACGCCACCGAGACTTGTATGTGGACCGATTAAAGTAAGATGTTGGTCATAAACAATACTTTTGACCGCCATCATATCCCTTCCTTGATCCAGCAAAAAGAGGTAGTTACCGGAAAGTGTCTCTTGTGCCCGCAGCAGAAATCCCAAAAGAAGAATTAGGAGAAAAATAAATTTCTTCACTCTCGTAGTATATGCTTTTGAGAATCCGAACTCAATTTAATACAAAGTGGTATAATAACACGGAGGTGAAGCGGCGTTGAGATCGCCGCCAACTGTAGTCATGATTGCAGTTGTGAAAGGTTGTGGGTAATCCATAGAGCCACAACACGCTGAAGCATGGTGGGCGCAAGTCCCACCCACCTCAATTGGCCCCATCGTCTAGTGGCCTAGGACACCAGGTTCTCATCCTGGTAACCGGGATTCGAATTCCCGTGGGGTCACAGTTTATAAGAGGGCGGTTTGAATCATCCACGCGCCCAAAACAAGCAGGAGAATTCCAATAGCAGCTCTCATTAATTTTCTGTGCTTCTTTCTAAGCTCCTCAAGCCTCTCGCCACTTGCTCCTTTGTAAAATGCGAAAAGAATCACAATAAGAGGTAGGACAAAAATAACATTATAAGCAATAAGCCAGAAAACTGTTGCTCCGCTTATTCCAGCTAAAGACATCAACGACAAAATTGCAAGGTAGACTGCGCCGGTACATGGAAGTTCAACTAAGGCAACAAAAACTCCAAGAGAAAAGGAAGAGAAAATGCTCCCCGAGATTCTTCCTGCATATATTTTAATTCTATCCGCGGCGCCTGGAAGGAGTGCCAAAGACGGTCCTCTTCCATACCATATTAAATCTTTAAGCTCAAATAGCCCTGCCAAAACTACAATTGCACCAATAATTGCGTAGAAAATGACGCTAAAATTCCCCAGGCTTCCAATAACAGGAAGTAAAACTAACCCTGCAAGAAGATAGGTAAGAAACACTGCTAGAATATATGCTAGTCCATGAAGCAATAGTTTCCCTTTGCTTTCGGATATTTTTGCAAGGTATGCAAGAAGGAAAATTAAAACTCCAAATGCGCAAGGATTAATACTGTCAACAACTGCTGCGCCTATGATTATTGGGATGGGCGGCATAAATTAGCAAAACTCACAAACCTCGGCATCCTTATGGTCTGCTTTATTTTTTCTATGACATTCTCTGCATGAAAAAGATGCGCCGCGAAGAAGTATAACCCCTTCTTTTTCAGGTATTACTTTTCCGCACTTTACACATTTTCTCATTTTTTCTTCCGGCATATTACTCCACAACAACCTCTATAATGTCACCATCTGCCCAAACATAGTTAAGCCCAAGCTCTGTTTTTACACCATTGACCGCAACAGTTGTCACAGCCTTCTCTCCATTGCAAGACTGCGGAATTTCCTGCTCCATTTCTTCAAAGAATGATTTTAGCATCATTGGCGTTGGGTCAAGTGGCTTGCGAGTCTCCTTATCCACCTTTATCCTCGCCTCCCAATGAATTTTGTTAAGTTCTTTATGCGTATGCTGCCCAGAGCCTCCCTTTTCCTTGGAAAAATTAATGTTTTCTCCGCAGATACTTACACCAATGTCTGCATGAATATGCTGGGCAAGTTCACACACTTTCCCTTCCTTATCACAAGCAAGAAATCCTTCCTCTTCTTGCTCTGAATTTTGAAACTGGAAAACAGAGTAACCAAGAATAGCAGAAAGAATCAGTGAGGAAATAAGCCCTAGTACAAAAGGCAGTCTTCTGGAAAAAGTTTTCTTAGAGGCTTTTCGGCCAGAGGCCGATCGTCCTCTGGACGACTTCTTGGGCATAAATATAGCCTATCACAAAACATAATTGTATTTCAATTTCCCCCGGCCTCCTCTTTGGCAGAAGGAAGAGAGAATAAGTTACAGAGTCTTTTCAAACCAGTCAGTAATAATTTTATAAACTTTTTCTCTTTTAGGTTCCAAACCATGATCTGCTCCTTCAATAACAGCTTTCTCTTTTGGCTCATTTGCAGTTTCATAAGCCTCTTCCATTTCAGAGAGAGGAACGGTGTCATCTTTCGAACCATGAATAAACAAAATAGGATATCTCATACTTCTTAGTAGCAAGGCGAGATTGTGGTTCTCAAAATCCTTCCAAAACTGCGGTTTAATAACTGTCGTACTTCCATCTGACCTTTTTCTTGCAGATATACCTTCAGGTTTATATCCATCCCCAAAAAGGTTTATTAATATTTCCCTAGCATTAAGAACTGTCCCCATTAAAACCAGAGATTTTATTTTTGGCGCAAGAGCAATTGCAACTGTAGTTCCAAACGATTGACCAACTATTCCAATGCGATTTGCATCAACGATAGTCCTTGATTTTACAAATTTCAGTATAGATTTTAAATCGTCTCTAAGTTTTATTAGCGATGAATCTATAAAATCTCCTTCGCTTTCTCCGCAACCTGAAAAATCAAAACGGTAAGAGGCAACTCCTGTCTCTGCTAAGTGTTTCGCCATATCTACAAACATCCCGTCTTCTTCTTTGTAATACGCAAACCCATGAACAAGAACCACAGCCGGAAATTTACCTTCCCCTCTCGGCAGAGTTTCTACACCAATTAATGTCTCGCCGCTACCATTTTTTATCTGAATTTTTTGCTCTGTCATAAAAAGATTATACAACTATCCGAATTCCCGTTGGGTCACGCAAGCGTCTATTTTGTGGTTCTTTTTTGCTTAGCTGGTCTCTCCAAAATATTCTACAAAGACTTCCCTTGCGGCAAGAGAGCGAGTCGGCTTTGGAAGTCTTTTACCCTCGGAGCGCCAAAACCGCCCCCTGTGCACAGATAATCTTTCTCTAATTTCACGCCCTGGAAATCCAAGACCTATAAGTTCTGTCGCTGCTTCTCTATCTGAAACACCGAGCATTCTGGATAAAACCACAACATCTATCTTTGCCAAGCACAATCCACTCAGTTGTTTAGGAAATAATTTTGGACGTTCTGCTGACATAAAAAAGGATTATAGTAAGTGTTTTCCCAAAACGCAAGGTAGATATATTGCATTTAGTCGGCGGGGACTGGTTGTGGAGCGTGCAACACAGGATGTTCTACTTCCATAGGCTGCGCTAGTCTTTCCTTCTTTAGATTCTTTGTTAATGCGACGCCCAGTACTTCATCCATGTGGTCAACAAAGACAAATTTTAAGTCTCTTATTACTTCCTTTGGCACATCCTCCAAATCTTTTTTATTTTCCTTTGGTAAAATTACAGTCTTAAGTCCTGCGCGGTGCGCTGCGATAACTTTTTCTTTTACTCCCCCAATCTCAAGCACCCGTCCACGAAGAGTTACCTCTCCTGTCATTCCAATTTTTCTGCTTACAGGAATCTTGGTAAGGGCAGAGACTATTGCGGTTGTGATTGCAATTCCTGCAGACGGACCGTCCTTTGGAACCGCGCCCTCTGGAACGTGAATGTGAACCTCCATCTTTTGGTAAAAATTCTGGGCAAGTCCAAGCTGTTTTGCGCGTGCTCTAATATAAGACATTGCTGCTTGGGCGGATTCTTTCATTACGTCCCCCAATTGTCCAGTTAGTGTAAGCTGGCCTTTGCCCGCCATAAGTGCAACTTCGACAAATAATATGTCTCCCCCTGCTTCTGTCCATGCAAGCCCTGTTGACATTCCAACTTCATCAACTTTTTCAATTAAAGTTGAGCGGTATTTAATAGGGCCTAAGAACTTGGAAACAATTTTCTCTGAAACTATGACTTTTGCAGTTCTGCCCTCGGCAATCATTCTGGCAACTTTTCTAAAAATTGTTGCAAGCTGGCGCTCAAGGCTTCTTACTCCTGCTTCCCTTGTATAGTGATTTATCAAAAACTTTATTGCTTCATCTTTTACAATAATACGCTTTGTGGTTAAACCGTGGGCTTCCATTTGCTTTTTGATTAAAAAGTCCTTTGCAATCCTGTACTTTTCTTCCTGAATGTATCCCGCAAAGGTTATGATTTCCAGCCTGTCACGAAGTGCCGGTGGAATAGTATCTAGCATGTTTGCAGTTGTGACAAACATTACATCTGAAAGGTCAAAAGAAACCTCAAGGTAATGGTCTGAGAAACCGCTGTTTTGCTCCGGATCTAAAGCTTCAAGAAGTGCGGAAGACGGATCTCCTCTAAAGTCTACGCCGACTTTATCTATCTCATCAAGCATAAAGACCGGGTTTTTTGTTCCTGCATCTTTTATTCCCTGAATTATCCTTCCCGGAAGCGCGCCAACATAAGTCCTTCTGTGTCCTCTAATTTCTGCCTCGTCCCTTATGCCTCCAAGGGAGACCCTAACAAACTTTCGCCCAAGTGCTCTTGCAATTGACTTACCAAGAGATGTTTTTCCAACGCCGGGTGGCCCAACAAAACAGAGTATTGGACTTTTCATTTTTTTCCCTGCCAGTTTGTGCACTGCAAGATACTCAACAATTCTTTCTTTGACTTTTTTGAGTCCGTAGTGATCATCATCCAAAACTTGCTCGGCATTTTTTACATCAACATTGTTTTTGCTCTCAACGCTCCACGGAAGCCCAATTAGCCAATCAACATAATTCCTTATATATCCTGCTTCCGGATTAAATTGGTTCATTTGGGCAAGTTTTGAAACTTCCTTCTTGGCTTTTGCCTCAACATCCTCGGGCATTTTTGCTTTTTTTATCTTGTCCATGAGTTCTTTTATTTCTCCGCCTTCGTCTCCTTCTCCCAACTCTTTTTCAATAGTCTTAAGCCTTTCCCTAAGCATTACTTCGCGTGCGCCCTTTTCAAATCTTTCTTGAGTTTTGGAAGCAATTTTTCTCTCCAAATCCAACACTTTGAGTTCTTTTGTTAGAATTTCTGTTATTTTTTCAAGCCTTTCTTTTACATTTGCGATTTCCAAAAGCTCCTGCTTTCCAACTGGCTTGATATCCAAAACAGACGCTACCAAATCAGAAAGCTCGGAAGGGGAATTCTCGGACATGATATTCATGAAGGTAAGAAAGTCAACTGATTTTCCAAGATTTATTGCTTTTCTAAATTGATTTGTGAGGTGGTTACAAAGAGCTTTTACTTCTTCTGAGTCTGCGATTTCATCAGGAAGCTCAATAACTCTTGCAAGGAGAAATGAATCATGTGGCTCATAAGACAGTATCTTAACTCTTGAAAGCCCTTTTACTTGTGCATTTATCTCTCCGTCAGACCTAATCATTCTTTCAATGTGAGAAAGCGTTCCAATCTCATACAGGTCTTCTTCTGTGGGTTCATTAAGTCTTGCATTTTTTTGTAGTACAAATGTTACGACTCGCTCGTGTGCAAAAGAGGATTCTAATGCGGCTAAACTTCTTGGTCTTCCGAATGTTAGTACTGAATCGGTACTTGGAAATATAATTCCATCTCTTATTGGTATTACTGGTACAATTTTTTCCATAAACTAATTATACATCCTACAAACTATTTATGGTGAACTTGCTTGCCCTGAGCATGCCGAATGGGCCGATATTAGCACTCTATCACAGCATCTGCTAATTGTCAAGTAACAAATCTGTAAGGATTTTTAGCTTGAATAAATTCGGGGAAAGGCACACAGGCGCCGCCATGCGCCTTATACTTCTTCATAATAAACTTTAAAAATTATTAAGTCAATAAGTAAAAAGCACGGTTTGGGGTTGACCCATTCGGCATGCTCAGGGTCAATCCTGAATGAAATTGAAGGATTGACAAATACCACTACGGGTTTACAATGGTTAAAGTACTATGAAAAAAGAAACCAAACATCCACCCATTCTTATAAATCCTATTGGATTTGCCAAAGAGGCAAAGCCGGAACAGCTTTTGAAAAATCTACGTTCATTTGAAGGAAGACTCGCCGGCTTTTTCACATACTTTTCAGGAACCATGGGCTTTGTATATTTCCATGTATTCTGGTTTACATTTTGGATTTTGGCAAATCACGGAGCATTTAGACCTTGGATTGAGCCCTTTGACCCCTTCCCTTACGGACTTTTGACAATGGTGGTATCTCTTGAAGCAATTTTCCTAGCAACATTTGTACTAATTACTCAAAACAGAGAGGCTTTGGTTGATACATACCGCGAGCTTGAAGAAGAACAGGAGGCTGAGGAGGAAGAAGCCCAGCATGAAGAATTTGAGGAATCAGTTGAGGGCATTCAGAAGGATCTGGACGATATTAAAAATGCAATCTCCTTCATCAATCAAAAGGTTCAAAGTGTGGAAAAGGCAAAGACAACAATTGAGGATGGGAATGGAGCGGAGCACAAATAGTGTGCGCTCGCCTGCAAGAGGAGCCAAGTCTGACTTGGCGGAGCGGACAGGCTTCGTTAGTTTAACAGCTGGTCAATCTTAGCAGCAACTATGAAATCATTTTCCGAAAGTCCCCCTACGGCATGCGTAAATAAATCGAGCTGAACCTTGTTGTATACTATTTTTATATCCGGATGGTGCTGTTCTTCTTCTGCTATCTTGCCTACCTTATTAACGAATTCTAGGGCTTCCCTGAAGTCTTCAAATTTTAATTGGCGGGTAATCTTGTGGGTTCCGTCTCTAACAAGTGACCAATTCTGCACCTGCTTTAAAAGTTCTTCCTCTTTTTCATCCGGCAGGGGTGGAGTTCCGCCTTCACACGGCATACAACCGAACGAGTGACATGGGGGGGAGCCTCCGCGTAAGCCTCGGCCCAGGCGGAGTTGGTGCGAAAGATGTGCGTCAACGGTGGGCAACCACTGCG
>JACPDD010000031.1 GCA_016184205.1 Candidatus Levyibacteriota bacterium
ATGCGGGCGGGCTGATTGTGTCCGGAACGGACGCTCCTAATTTAAAAGCTAATCCCAGTTAACCCGTTGGTCTGGGATAATCCTGTATTTGAATTTCAAGGTGCGAATGCGGAGCATGAGCGCCGCAGTATACAAAAAAACCCGCCTAAAGCGGGTGTCTCCGTAGTCGCTTAAGGCTTAGAGTCTTTACATACCAAAGTCATTATAGCAACTTAGTAATTTTTGTCAACTTGGAAAAATCAAATGACTGAGCATACTTTATAGAGGACGATTCCCAAAGAGACCATAACATTTAAAGAAATATTTACTCCCCACATTGGTAATTCAACAATGGCGTCGCACATGCCTAGAACTTCTCTACTGACTCCCTCAGTCTCGTTTCCCACAACCAAAGCAATTGGAAAAGTATATTCGTATCTATCATACGGCACTGACCTTTTGTCCTGTTCTATTGCTACAATTTTTAATTTTTCATTTTTAATTTTTAATTTGGCAATTGCGTCCTTAGCAGAAGACGCATATTGCCATTCTACCCACTCCGTTGTGTTAATTGATGCTTTCTTAATTTTTGAATTCGGAGGAGTTTCTGTTTGTCCGCAAAGAATCACTTTTTCTGCCGCAACAGCATCAGCCAATCTAAAAATCGCTCCAACATTGTAAGTGTCCAAAACATTATCCAAAACTATGTATATTGGGTTCTTCTTTATATTTTTTAAATCCGAGCTTTTCGGATTTGTACTCCTAAGCTCGGCTGCTTTTAATTTAATCATGTGCGAATGATACTAAAATTATTCTTAATTCACAACCGGAGGCTACTCTGCAGAGACAGTAGATCCCGAAGCTCTAAGTTCCCCTATTGCATCTGATGATTGTTTGAATCCTGCTGCTGCTTTTTGAGATGATGAGGCCGCATCTTTTGCTTGCTGAATGGCAACTTTCTGAAGCTGGATAATTCTTTCGGCCTTTGATTGGGACGAACCGGTTGCAACTTTTTGAGTTTGCTTATTTAATTCATCTAAAGTAATCTGAATTGATGCCGAGTTGTCCGAAGATTGTTGAACTTGCTGGCGCGCTCGCCTTGTCAAATCGTCCAACAATTCGTTCTGTTGTTCATCCGCAGGCAAAGAATCCGCAACTCTAAGTTTTGCTCTAAACGCTACAGTTTGCGCAAGATTTACTTGCGCCTTAAGGTCTCCCGTTGCTTGCTCGGCAAGAGAATCCAGAGCATCCTGCTGACGTCTTATGCTAAGGTTTATTGCCTTTGCCAGTGCCTTTATGTCTCTTCCTGAAAGTTGGGCCTGATAAATTTGATCAGAGGCACCGGCAAGATTTTCAGATAAACCGGCGAGTGCAATTCTGACTCCCTTGGGATCATTTCTTGCGAGCATAATTCTTAGTTCCGCAAGTCTTTCGCCTGCAACATCTGCATGGACTTTTGCCTTTGCTTCCGGCCTAAAAGCTAGAAACAGCCTTACTTTTTGCTTAAGCTCATCAAGGAAAAATAATTTGCTATCAGGCAAAATAAGACCTGGGCCCTCAGCTGTTGGAGCTATGCTTGGGACCGCGGAAGAAGTTGCATCGCCCAGAACCGCAGTGTTGTATGCAAGAGCTGAACTTGGAAGGACTAAAAATAAAACCAAGAATAAGGAAATTCCAAACGCCTTATTTCTCACAATACCATTGTGCTCACATAAAAGTCCTCTTGTCAAGAGGACTCAAGCAACTAGCCACTAGTCGCTAGAAACTAGTCGCTGATTGATTTTTGTGCTACCATAATCTCTATGACTGCAACAGGACATGCTGTAATAGGAACCGTTATTGCCGCAAAAATTGGAAACCCCGCTCTGGCAGTTCCCCTAGCCCTTGCTTCTCATGTGGCTGCTGATTATTTCCCACACTGGGACTTTGCTACAAATAAAATGTACAAGAGTAAAAAAAGATTGTTTATAGAAAGCTGCATTGATGTGGCATTCGGATTGATTCTTTCATATATAATAATTGGGACATTATTCCCTCAAACCAATCTGGTTTACGCATTTTTCATAATTATAGCCGCTCAGTCTTTTGACTGGATTATGGCGCCTTATTATTTTTTAGGGTCAAATCTTTTTAAATGGGCATATACATTTGGCAAGGCAACAAATAGAGAGCTTGATAAGCCTTGGGGAATTATAAATCAGGTAGTTGTCCTTGTGCTCTTGGTGATTTTGGCAAAGTTTTTTTAAGGTCTCTTAGATTCCATGCCGCAAATGTGCAGGCTGGGTAATTAATGCAACCATAGAAAGTGCGGCCTTTTCTGGTTCTTTTGACCACAATTTTTCCTCTGTCCTTTGGGCATAAAAACTTCGTTTCTTCTACAAATGGCTTGCTAAAATCACACTTTGGAAAGTTCTCGCAGGATAAAAATTTTCCAAAACGACCAACTCTAATTACCAAAAACGCTCCGTCTTTTGGACACTTTTCCGAAGTCTTTTCGGTTGCTATTTTGACCCGCGCAGCTCCCTTAACTTCTTCCAATTTCTTCTCAAAAGGGATGTAAAAATCTTTTATCATTGGCGTCCACTTTTTTTCTCCGTTTGCAACAGCATCTAGAGAGTCTTCCATTTCGGCTGTAAAAGGTATGTCATCAATTGAAGGAAAGTTGGAGGCCAGAAAATCATTAACAGCTATACCGACTGGCGTGGGAAAAAATCCTCCCGCTTCTCGCCCAATGTACTGGCGTGACTCAATAACGCTTACAATAGTTGCATAAGTTGAGGGCCTGCCGATTCCTTTTTCCTCCAAAACTTTTATCAAAGATGCATCATTGTATCTTGGCGGAGGCGGAGTTTCATGCGATTCTCTTTCGATATTTTCCAGGTCGAGATTTTCTCCTGCTTTAAATTCCGGTAGCTTATTATCCGCAAGGGCTTGAGGATTTACTTTCAAAAATCCGTCAAAAACAAGTACCGACCCATTTGCCTTAAATCTATAATTGTTCTCCAGTTTTGAGTTTTGAGTTTTGAGTTTTGAGTTTTGAGAATCTACAATGACAGTTGTAGATTCGATAATTGCATCTGCCATTTGAGATGCGACTGCTCTTTTCCAAATTAGCTCGTATAGCTTTGCGTATTGTCCGCCTAACCTATTTGAGATTTGAGATTTGAGATTTGAGATTTGCCCAATGGAAGTTGGCCTAATTGCTTCGTGCGCTTCTTGCGCAAGTTTTTGTTTGGTCGAGTAAAAACGGGGCTTGTCCGGTACATATTTGCTACCGAACTGTTTTTTTACGAAATCCAAAATTGCAAATTGCGCGGACCTTGCCATAACAACGGAATCAGTCCTGTGGTATGTAATAAGGCCTTCCTCATAAAGTTTTTGGGCAAGTCCCATGGTTCTTCTTCCAGCGAGTCCAAGTCTTCTTGCGCCGTCCTGCTGAAGAGTTGAAGTTGTATAAGGCGCTTGCGGGCTGCGGCGCATTTCTTTTTGCACTACATCAGAGACTTTGAATATTCCCTTTTTGACATCCGCTAGTATTTCTATTGCTTTATTTTCTGTATCGATAGCAGTCTTTGTTACCGAATAGTCCCCGTCATAAAGATTAAATTTCTCCTGACTTTCTATCTTTACCCCACCAATCTCGACCAATTCAAAGGCAACTACATCCGAGCCTTTTTTAAGATTTGCAATAATTGTAAAATAATCTTCTTTTTTGAATTTCTCAATTTCTCGCTCGCGTTCCACTATTAGACGAAGCGCAACTGATTGGACTCGGCCGGCAGACAGACCCCTTCGGACTTTTTGCCAAAGAAGCGGCGAAAGTTTGTAACCGACTAGCCTGTCAAGGACTCTCCTTGCCGTCTGCGCGTCAACCAAATTCATATCAATGTCTCTTGGATTTCTTAAAGCCTCTTGAATAGCGTCGTCTGTTATCTCATGAAATACTATTCTCCTTATTTGTTTATTTGTAGTATTTGAAATTGGTAGTATTTCGCGTACGTGGTACGCGATTGCTTCTCCTTCCCTATCAGGGTCAGTTGCCAAAACTATAGAATCCGCCTTTTTAGCTTCACTTTTAAGTTCCGAGATTGTTTTTTTCTTTTCTGGGACTACTTCAAACTGAGGAGAAAAATCATGCTCCACATCAACCCCCAACTTGCTTTTTGGCAAGTCTAAAATGTGGCCCATTGATGCAACAATCAAGTACTCGCTCCCCAAAAAACGGCCTATTGTTCTAGCTTTAGTAGGACTTTCAACAATTACAAGTTTCATAGAAAAAATTTCTTGATTGCTACATTATACAAAAGGCCGTCAAGACATCAACCCAAAATTCCCGTCTGAAAGATTTTTTATCAAGCCTTTTAATTCCATTATTGACAATAAACTTCCGAGTTTTGAAGAGTCAATTTTTGTTGAAATTTGAAATTTGAGATTTGAAATTTGAAATTCCCTTAGTATTTCTTCCGCAGTTGTAACGAGCCTTGCTCCTTTCTCAATGAGCGAATGTGGTCCTTTTGAAAGACTGGATGTTATTGGTCCGGGAACTGCAAAAACTTTCCTGCCGAATTCGAAACCAAAATTTGCGGTTATTAAACTTCCGGAATCGCTAGCTCCCTCTGTTACCAAAACTCCGTCAGATATACCTGCTACTATCCTATTGCGTGCAGGAAAAGAACCAGCCGAAGGCGGCATGCCCGGCGGATATTCTGAAATAATAGCCCCACCATTATCTAAAATTTCTTCATAAAGTTTCTCATTTTCCCGCGGATGCGGAAGGTCTACTCCGTTGCCCAAAACAGCAATAGTTTTACCGTTTGCGTCAATAGCCGCTTTGTGTGCTACAGCGTCCACCCCAAGTGCCATTCCGGAAACTACTATTAAGCCTGCCCGCGCTAAATCAGATGCGAATATTTCTGTTATTTCACGGCCGTAATTTGTAATATGTCTTGTACCAACTATAGCGACCGCCGGTTGATAATCATTGAGATTTACTTTACCCTGAGCCTGCCGAAGGGCTTTAACATAAAGTACAATTGGCGGATTTGGAATTTGCTTCAAAAGTTTTGGATATTCTTTATCTGAAAGGGAGATAAGCGAAATCTTTTGTTTTTTGAATTGTTTTTCATATTTTCCAAAATCATATTCTTTTCGAAAACTTAAAAATTTAGCAGTGAGCGAAGGTTTCAGTATGGGTTCGAGTTCTGATTCTTTAGCTTTCCATGCCTTTTCCGCAGAGCCAAAACTTTGAAGAAGCAATCCGAACTTCTTCGGTCCAATCCCATTTGCCATCGAAAACCCAAGATAACAATCCCGTTCGTTCATATTAAGTATATAGTAGCAAGTATTTTGTATGAAATTGACAATAAGTGCTTCGGGTGCAATACTTTAGTCAATGGAAAATCAATTACCTCCGCAGAATATTCCAATCGAACAACCACCACAAATTCCTCCCATTCCGCAAAATTCAAACAGGAGTTTTTGGAAGACAATAGCAATTGGGATGGCTATTGTTTCATTCTGTACAGCAATTGCCCTCGGCGGATATTTACTGGGAACCAATAAGAATAAGCCTCAAGCCCCCGAACAAACCACAAACTCCCTCACATCCACGCCAGCTACGGTTGATAAATTTGACGAAAAGATGATAATAAAATTATCAGCTTTTACTAATACTGCTGGTGAGGATAAAAGATTTATCATAGTTAAAACTGGCGACAGAGATGGTATCCCAGTTGTGGATACATATATCAGTGACCCGAACTTATCTAGAAGCTCTGCTGTCAAAATTTCCGCTTTAAGCGGCGAAAATGCTAGCTTGGGACATGTTGGCGATAATGTTTTAGTATCCTTTTCTCCGGGACCCATTAGAAAATTTATACTTGTTTCTTACCAAATAGCTGATGGCTTCTACACATTTCTACTTGACGAAAAAGGAACTCTTATTAGTGACGCTGTTGTTGATAATGCATATGAGCTGGTTAAAGATGAATGTCAGTGTGGATTCGGATTTGATAGCTGGGCAGACCAAGCTGAATTTTTTGTAGAAGTTCGAACTGCCTTAGGCAATGATTATAGAGTTCTTGTGGACGCAAATACCGGCAAAACCATTGGGTTGCCCCAAAAGAAAGATTAAAAGGTAACTCACTGCGAGCAAATTCACCCCGTAGAATCTTTCCGTTCGCCTTTCCAGTTCTATTCCCTCCAAAGACGGGCAGGCCAATAATTATCTACTAAAGTAGTATTCTAAAATTTTTTTGGCGATTGGGGCGGCGACATTGCTTCCTTCTCCTGACTCTTCAGATAGAACCGTAACAACAATCTGCGGATTGTAAGCGGGAGCAAAAAGAGTAATCCAAGCATGCGGAAGTGCTTCTTGCCCGCCATGCTGCGCTGTTCCAGTTTTACACGCAATACTGACTTTTCGATATTCACTAAACTGAGCTGACGATGTTGATTCGGGTACTGCGAGGAAGTTTTTCCCATCAATTCTTAATTTTGCATTCTTAATTCTGAATTCAAATAGCGGCCATGCAACTCCTCCGGGCGCGCAAGAATTTATCATTCCCTCCCTAATTAAATCTACGGTTTTCCTGCTTAAAAACTTTTGAGATTTGACATTTGAGTTTTGAGATTTGAGCAAATGAGGTTCATAGAGAACTCCCTCATTTGCGATAGTCTGTGTCCAACCGTTCACCTGCAAAGGCGTCGCTAAAAGATACCCTTGACCAATTCCTAAGTGGTATGTATCTCCTGTGTACCATTGCTCACCAATTGCTTTTTCTTTCCACGAAGTTGTTGGAAGTATCCCTGCAGCTTCTCCATTTAAATCAATGCCTAGGGTTTTACCGATCCCAAATTCTGATGACATCTTAGCAATTGTGTCAACTCCAACTTTTCCTGCAAGCGTATAGAAAAAAATGTCATTTGAACGCTTAATTGCCTTAACAACATCCACTTCTCCCTCGGTTTTTCCATACTGCGTAAAGTACCAGTTAGAAAAAGAAAATTCTCCAATTCTTAAAGTGCCATTATCAGAAACTACGTAATTTTCATCAATTATATTGTTCTCAAGGCCCGCCGCCGCAACAATAAGCTTAAAGGTAGAGCCGGGTGGATATGTTCCTGAAATTGCCCTATTTAAAAGAGGCTGGTTTAGCAAGTCCAAGAGAACCGAGCTAACGTTTTGATACGAACTGTCTGTTGCCGGCCGAAAACCCTCTCCCATTGTAAAAAGATTTGGGTCAAAAGAAGGACTTGAAACAAGGCTCAAAATTTCTCCTTTTGGTGTGGATACTATCGCCGCTCCTTTCATAACGCCCTTCATTGCGTTGTAAGTTGCTTTCCCAAGTCCGCTATCAAGGGTTAGCATAATATCCCTTCCTGAGATAGGATCGCTCTCCCCAAGGCTTCGTATTTCCTTTCCCTGACTATCAACTTCCACCAATTTCTTTCCATCAACACCCTTTAAAATTTGCTCATAGCGCTGCTCAATTCCTGCTTTTCCAATGATGTCTCCGCCATTGTAAGAGGAAAACTGCTCCTGTTTTAGTTCATCCTGGGAAATCTGACCAATGTAACCTAGGACATGAGAGAATACCTCTTTATATGGATACCCTCTCAAGGAATCAATTTCCAAGTTACTGCCTTTTTGGGCGAGAAACGGCAGTGCTTCTTCTTGTGTTAAAAGATTTGTTTTGTCGTTTTTTTCTTGCCTAAAGCCGGGAATATTGAAAACAAGCGGTGTCCCATTTCTGTCAAAAATAATTCCGCGGGGTCCGTGAATTACAACAGTTCTGGTTCTATTGTTGTCGGCGAGCCCTTTGTAGTAAGAGCCTTGCAGAATTTGGAGTGAAAAAAGTTTTACAAAAAGTAAGGCAATAATTAATACGGCAAGAAGTGGTAAAAGGAGAGGACGCATAGAGTTTCCCCTGCCTTCACCCCAGTGCCCTTTTGAGCCAGCGTTTGCTTGCTGACTTATGTAATCGCCGAATGCAACGCCTGCTTTTAATTTCTTCATAGTTCGATTCTACTCACTATGACTATCTAATTTTACCACGTAAGGGAGCAGATAATAACCTGAAAAGAACTGATGCAAAAATACTTACTATAAACGCCGGTAGCAGCAAATTAGAAAACCCCGCAGTTATTAAAAAAATGAAACTTGCAAAAAAACAGGCAATAAAAACAAATGGGATAGTTTCAATTTCAAATTTGTTTTTGTATAGGAAAATAGTAAAAATTAGAACAATTAAAAAAATGCTTGTTGTTCCAATAGTTCTAAGGGTCAGAATGTCAAAAATTAGCCCACTTAGAAAAGCCGCTACAAAAACCCAATCTCTCTGAAGTATTACCGCAAAAAGAACAAAAGTGCCAACAATAAGCGGCAAGGTTGTAACTGAAGTTTCAAAAAATATTGAAAGTGCAATGATTAATATAAAAACCCAAACAGATTTTTTTTGCTCAAGAATTTTTTCTCTCATCTACTCATATCCTAAAACTACAAAAACTGTTGTCAGTTTTGAAAATTCCAAAAGACTTTTTACTTTTGCGCGTTGAAATAATTCGCTTGCTTTTTTCTCAACGGAAATTATCTTTCCTACAATAAGACTTGGAGGATAACCGGTGTTATCAACTTGTAAATCTCCTTTTGTTACAACATAATCTCCCACCTGCAACGTGTCGGAAAGCAAAACCTTATCTAAAATTAAATCTTGCCCCGAAAGCCCGCTAACAACGCCAAGTGCGCCTATGCCCCTTTCTCCCTTTATAGAAATAGTTTTTGCAGGAAATGTTGAGCTTGAGTTTGAAACTAGAATAACCTTGGAAAGAGAATTTGAAACTTGAGTTACTTTACCCACCAAGTTATCTTTAAAAACAACAGCGCTTCCTATTTTCACCCCGTCACTGCTTCCTTTGTCTATAGTTAAATATTCAGCAGGTGTAACACCGGGCACAAAGCTTGGTGCGGAAACAATACTGGCGGGAAGTAAGTTTTGGCTCTTTGGAACGCTTGTTTCAAATTGGTCCCTTAGCGCTGAATTTTCCGCAAGCAGTTTTTGCATTTGGGTAAGTTTTGAAATCAAAGCTTTATTTTCTAAAGAGAGCTTACTTTCTTTATTTCCTCCAGAGGAAAGATTAAAAGTTGCTCTCTGCAGCGGACTTACGATTTTTGTAATTAAATCTGCAGGGACCGAAAGAATTCCTGTTTTTGATAGGACAATGAAAAGACCAGATAAAACTATAAGGACAAGAAACGCAGGGAAAAAACTTCTTTTCGGCATACAGCCATTATAGCACCAAGGGTGATAAGCTATCTGAGGCCGCCTACTACCTTGACCCTCTGAAGAAGCGTATCGTCCTCTAAAACTTTTCCGGTTCCCCTTGCCACTGAGGTCAACGGGTCGTCAGATGAGATAACCGGAATTTTTATCCTGTCAACAATTAGATGATTGAGTCCGGGAAGTTTTGAACCCCCGCCGGTAAGTAAAATTCCGTGCTCCAAAATATCAGATGTCATCTCAGGTGGCGCTTCTTCCAAAACATCTGCGACTCCCTGAATAATTTGGGCAAGAACCGGAGCAAGCCCCTCCCTAATTTCAACTTCTGATACTCGTAAACTTTTTGGGAGTCCAGTTTCAATATCCCGTCCTCTTATAACTGCCAATCTATCTCCTATTTTTTCTTTTTCAACGTTCACGCCATCCTCTTCTCCGATAGCTTGCGAGTTTTCCTTTTCCGCTGCTGTCATTTTTAATTTTTGATTTTTAATTTTTGATTTAGTCTCATAAGCGCTCCCAATTGCAATCTTTATATCCTCTGCTGTTTTTTCTCCAATCAAAAGACCATGCCTAAGCCTTATGTAATGAATAATCGCGCTGTCCATGTCGTCTCCTGCAATCTTAAGGCTTTTACTTATTACAATTCCGCCCAAAGAAATAATTGCAATTTCCGTTGTCCCGCCTCCTATATCAACAACCATAACGCCTGTTGGCGCGAAAACAGAAACACCTTCGCCAATTGCCGCTGCCATTGGCTCTTCAATTAAAAATGCTGCTCTTGCGCCGGAGTTTAAGGCGGATTCCCAAACAGCTCTCCTTTCGACTTCCGTAACAGACGATGGTATTCCTATGACAACTTTTGGTTTTGCAAAACCAACCGGCAGCAAATTTCCTACCTCATGAACACCCTGTATATAGTGGGAGATCATTGCAGTTGTTGCGTCAAAGTCGGAAATTACTCCACCCCTAAGCGGTCTTACGGTGATTATAGATGCCGGAGTTTTTCCAACCATTTTTTTAGCCTCTGTCCCAATAGCTACAATTTTTTTGGACTTTTTATGAATTGCAACAACAGATGGTTCTCTTATGACAATCCCTTTCCCGCGCACATAAATTAAAGTATTTGAAGTTCCCAAATCTATCCCAATGTCATGCGAAAACATGGAGAAAAACTTATCAAACATATAGGAAGATTATAGGTCAATAAAAAGAGGCGCGCAAGGCTATCAAACTACTACTTTTATTAAATCCTCGTTTGGATATTAAGCTCATGCATATCCGGCAATTCCCTGGAAGTACCAAGGCCCAAGTCACGTCTTATGGCAACTGCTCTCTGAGCTGCAATCTTAGCGAGTTCACTGCTATCAACTGCTTTTACCCTTTGTGGAGGTGGCAATTCTTTTTTCATTAAATTGTAGTAGGCGTATGGATGTCTTTCCCTGGCATATCTCTTCCTGATCCAAGTCCCAATTCTCGCCTTCTTCTTGCCCAATTGTCCGCAGCTTTCCTGGCAATTTCCCTCGCGGCTTCGCCGCTGATTACAACAATATCTTCTGGCGAACCAGGAGGGACTATAGCAAAACTTTTAGTAGAAGGGTTAATTATAAACATTGACTGTATTGGAGGAATTTCCCTACTGCTTGTCATGCCCCTATTAAACTCCCAAAACAAATATTTGTCAACAAGATTATTTTGCTGTTCTAACTAGGATGTTGCAAAACTCCGGAAAACTAATGCCGATAGCTTTTGCAGCTTTAGGTAAAAGGCTTTGCTCTGTAAGTCCCGGAATAGTATTTACCTCCAAAACATAAATGTCATTGCCGGCTACAATAAAATCAGACCGGCTATAAGAACCAAGGTCAAATTTTTTATGTAAATCTAAAGCTATGTTTTTGACTTTCTTTCTGGTTTGCTCACTTATTGACGGCGCATTTGGAATCTCACGAGTTTCCCCGCTATATTTATTTTTGTAATCAAACCATTCTCCTTTTGGAGGCACTATTTCCAAAACCGGCAAGGCTTTATTATTAAGAATTCCAACCGTTACTTCTACGCCTGCAATAAAAGATTCAACAAATAATGCCTGTCCTGATTCTACTAGTTCACGTAATAATTTTTTATTTAAATCTTTATTCGACTTTACTATTACAACTTCTTTCGAAGACCCGCCCACTGATGCTTTTAAAACAAAAGGCATGGGAAATTTTAATAAATCTTCTTTCTTCTTAATCTTTTTCCATGCAGCGGTCTTTATATTATTTTTGTCGCAGAATTTTTTGAAAGGAATCTTATACCATGCTTTTTTAAACGCTTGCCAGTTTCTGCTTCCGACTATTGGAGTTTTAAACGCTGATAAAAACTTATGAAGATCTCCTCCTTCTCCTTCTTCTCCATGAAGAACAGGAAAAACTATGTCGTGCTTCTCTAACTCGTTCTCGAGGATTTCGAGGCCTTTTCTCAAATCAAAAAACTTGACTTTGTGTCCCTTTTTTTCAAGTGCACCTCTTACGTTCCCCGCAGACAAAAAAGAAATTTTTCTTTCCGGGGAATCTCCCCCTGTAACTATAAGTACTCTCATAAATGAAATTTGGTGAAGATTGATTTTATCAACAAAGAAGGATTGTCACAACTTTTCCAATATGTTACGATAGGAAAATTAGTGAATAGCAACTAGCGACTAGAAACTAGCGTATAGTTCAAGTGGAAGCGCGGTGAGCCTGTCCATCTGCAATGTGAACTGAAAGCCGGTCTGTAATTTTTGATATCGAACTTTTAAGCAGGCTTTCACTTAGCGAGCGGGTAAAGACGTCGGGCTTAAAGAAAACAGTTCGGCGAGCGTCACTTGCAGCATGGGGAGAGCGAACAAAGCGCAATACAAAACAATGAAAATCATTAGATTTGCAGACCGCGTGCTTGAGTATTCATTTTACCTTCTTTTCCTCCTCATCCCCTTGCTTTTCACAAATGACACATCAGAGCTTTTTGAATTTAACAAAATGTGGGGAACTTTTGCCCTCACCATAACCATCGCTTGCGCATGGGTAGTTAAGATGATTGCGCAAAAAAGATTTTATCTTCAAAGAACTCCGCTTGACATTCCTATTTTACTTTTCCTCTCCTCTCAAATTATTTCAACAATTTTTTCCTTAGATACTCATACGTCTTTATGGGGTTACTATTCAAGATTTAACGGCGGGCTCTTATCAACAGTTTCCTACATACTTGTCTACTATGCTTTTGTAAGTAACTTTATAGGACAAGGCGCAAAAATGGTCAAAAAACTTTTAAGCCTCGGGCTTATATCCGGCACAATTGTTGCGCTTTGGGGACTTCCATCTCATTTTGGCTACGACCCAACTTGCTTTCTTTTTAGGGGAAACTTTGACGTTTCCTGCTGGACAGTTGATTTCCAGCCAAAGCTCAGAATATTTTCAACTTTGGGGCAACCCAACTGGCTAGCCGCATACCTGGCCATCTTAATGCCCCTGGCATTGGCGATGACAATCTCAAATCTCAAATCTCAACCCCGATTAAATCGGGGTCAAATCTCAAGTAAATTTTCAATTTTAAAATTTTTAAAAAATAATCTAGTTGCTAGTGGCTATTTTCTAGTCGCTTTTCTTTTCCTGCTTGCTATTCTTTATACAAAATCCCAGTCCGGCTTCTTGGGGCTTATCGCAGCGCTTCTGCTATTTACTAGCCTACCAATATATCAGGAGGCTAGAAAAGGAAAAAAATTCTCAAACATCCTTAAAGCGAAGGAAACAAAAATACTTCTTGCTCCTCTTTTAATTTTCCTTTTAATTGTATTCTTTGTCGGCTCCCCAATTGAGAAATTAAACCAGTTCACTTACCAAGGCCTGCAGGAAAAATCTGCAAATGAAAAGACTGAGGATAGGTCCGCCCAAACATCAATTCCTGCGCTTGAGTTAAATATCACAGGGTCCGGGGAAATCCGCTCTATTGTCTGGAAAGGCGCCTTAGATATTTTTACACACTATCCTGTTTTTGGTTCAGGCGTTGAAACATTTGCCTATGCCTACTACAAATACCGCCCTATGGAACACAACATCACCTCCGAATGGAATTATCTTTACAACAAAGCCCACAATGAATACCTAAACTATCTGGCAACAACAGGAATCCTAGGCCTTGGAAGCTACCTTTTTATGATTGGCTCATTCCTGTATCTAACATTAAAGCATTTATCATCTAATATTTATAATCTAAAAAATAATAAATCATCAATAATAGATAATAAATATTACATTTACGTCGCTCTTCTTGCCGGCTATGTAAGCATTTTGGTTACTAATTTTTTTGGATTTTCTGTAGTAGTAATAAATATATACTTTTTCTTGATTCCCGCGTTTGTCTTGGCCGCTTTGGGATTAATTGATGCCAATAGCGTTATGGTTTATCCAAAATCCTCGGCTTCGGAAAAAATAAAGCTTTCTAATCTTCAAAGATTTTCAGTGGCCGCAGCCGCGATTACCGCTTTATATCTTTTACTTACGCTATTTAGATTTTGGACTGCGGACAAGGCATATTACATGGGGGTAAATTTAGACCGCGGAGGGCAGTATCAACAGGCATATTCTTTTCTTGTTAATGCAGTACAAGACAGAGGCGATGAGCCGGTTTTCCAAGATGAGCTTGCGCTTAACAACGCAGTTCTTGCAGCATCTCTTATAAGCCTAAGGGAGTTAAGGCCGGCAACAGAGTCGGCTCAGGACGAACCAGTTATAAACGCTCTACTTCAAAATGCAACAGCGCTAAGCGACAAGGTCACAGCGCAGCATCCAAATAATATTGTTTTTTGGAAAAGCAGAGTAAGACTTTTCTATTCGCTTTCTCAAGTTGATGAAACATACCTTCCAAAAGCACTTGATGCAATTAAAAAAGCAAGTGCGCTTGCCCCAACAGACGCTACAATTTCCTACAATTTGGGAATTTTAGAAGGCCAAAGCGGAGATATTGACGCGGCAATAAAAACTTTGGAAAACACAGTAATTCTTAGGCCATCCTACAGAGACGCTAGGTTTGGACTGGCACTTTTTTACCACCAAAAAGCGGTAAATGAAAAAGGGCGAGTTATTGACGAAGTAATGCAGCAAAAAGCAATTGAGCAGATGAAATATATTCTTTCTAAAATTGACCCAAATGATGAACAAGCCAAAAACGCCCTGAAGTCTTGGAACGCAGAGTAAAAGTTGAAATTCATGCACCAAGGCACTATACTGCCTGCATGGAAAATAGGGGAAGATACCCAGTCATGATAGTAGCAGATAATCCCAGGCGTCTAATAGCTGGGTTCGTCAGGGAAGAAGCCTTGCTTAGAGCAGGTATGAATGGAGCGAAGAAAGACATGTCCCCGCCCCTTGCGGTAGAAATACCCGGCACTAAAAAAGGCCTCCTTTCGG
>JACPDD010000032.1 GCA_016184205.1 Candidatus Levyibacteriota bacterium
AGCATTATGCCTTATTTGGATGAATGTTCTCCGCTTGCAAAAAAAATAGGAGCGGTTAATACAATTATTAACCGCAATGGCAGATTAATTGGAGATAATACGGATGCTCCTGGTTTTTTATCTTCTTTAAAAGAGGATGGAAAATTTGATCCTTTAGGCAAAAAAGCTGTTATTTTAGGAGGCGGAGGCACTGCTCATTCAATAGCCGTAGCTTTGTTGGACTCTGGGATAAAGAAAATAGTAGTTTTGAATAGAACTTTGGAAAGAGCCCAAGATTTAATAGCGCATCTTAAAAAATGGTATCCGAATTCTGATTTAACGTGCGAAAAGTTTAGTTCAGACGCTTTAAATCATAGTATCAGAGAGTGTGATTTATTTTTGAATGCTACTCCTAGCAGCGTGGAATTAAACCCGAATTTAATTTCGCCTAGCTTATTTGTTTTTGACGCGCTTTACTCCAAAGCAACACCTTTATTGATTTCTGCTAAAAATTCTGGAGCAGCCTGTTTAGGAGGGTTAGGCATGCTGATCCATCAGGGAGCTCTTTCTTTTTCTCTTTGGACAGGTGAAAAACCGCCAGTATCACTTATGAAAAAAGCTTTGGGGGGTAAATAAAATGATAGATAAAGAATTATTAAAAATACTTGCTTGTCCGGCATGTGAGACTAGACCGCCAGTTCAACTGGATGAACAAAACCAAAGATTGATCTGCACGGTTTGCAAGAGGAGTTATCCGATAAAAGAAGGAATACCAATTATGTTGGTGGAAGAATCTTAAAAGGGTTTAAAAAATATGGCTGAGGATATTGGCAAAGAGATTGCCCTAAACAATGCTGTCTTGCTATTTGGATTCGAAGGGGACTTTGATTCGCTCTCTACTATTGCAGCGAAAAGTGCACAAGAAGCTAAAGGAAAAACAATAGCGTTTATTTGGGGAAATGAAAAGCAGGACTTAAAAGGACTACGCTCTCTCCAAAAAATAACTAATCAAAAACGCGGAGGAGGACGAGAATTTGTATTTATACTTAGTTGTGATGGAATAATTAGCATCGGAGGAGGTTCTGGGACATTAATGGAAATGGCAATGGCATATCAGGCAGACATACCTACAGTAGCGTTAAAAAACTCAGGCGGTTGGAGCAAGAAGCTTGCCGGGAAATTTCTTGATGAACGAAAGCGCTTACGCATTATCAGTGCAGAAAATGCCACCGAGGCGGTAAAATCAGTTTTGAAAAACATCAATAAGAGGGTATGATATACTAAATTTATGGATAAGGTTGAAGAATTATTGACAAGGGGAGTTGCAAATATAATTCCGGGGAAAACGGAACTTGAGCAGCTATTAAAATCGGACAAGAAAATTAATGTTTATTTTGGCATTGACCCGACTGCCACAAAGATTCATCTGGGACATGCGGTTCCGCTCAGAAAACTACAAAAGTTTGCCGAGATGGGGCACAACGTAACGTTTCTTATTGGTGATTTTACAGCTTTAATTGGAGACACTTCGGATAAGGATTCCGAGAGGCCGGTTTTAACCCCTGAGCAGATTGAAGAAAATTTTCAAACCTACAAGAAGCAGGCGGAAAAAATTTTGGATTTTACAAAAGTTAAAGTAAGGCACAATAGTGACTGGCTTAAAAAACTTACCTTTGAAGAAATAGTAAAACTTTCCCATGCGTTTTCCTTGAATGATTTCATAAGCCGCGAGCTAATCCGTAAAAGACTCAGTGAGAACAAGAATATTGGCCTTGCTGAAACTCAATACCCGATGATGCAGGGATATGACAGTTATTTTCTAGACACAGATTTGCAAATCGGCGGAACAGATCAGACTTTTAATATGCAGGCAGGCAGAACCTTGCAGAAGAAATGGAGAAACAAGGAGAGTTTTGTTTTATCAACGGAATTTCTAATGGGAACAGACGGAAGGAAAATGAGTAAGACTTGGGGGAATGCAATTTGGCTGGACGATGAACCAAATGGCATGTATGCAAAAGTCATGAGTCTAAACGATGACTTAATAGCTTCTTACTTTTTATTAGCAACAGATCTTTCAATGGGAGCAGTAAAAGACATAGAAGAAGAACTTAAAAAAGACAAGAATCCAATGCTTGCCAAAAAGGATTTAGCTCGCCAGATAGTTAAGGAGCTACATGGAGACAGCGAAGCGGAAAAAGCAGAAAAGAATTTTGAAAGAACTGTGCAGAAGGGAGAGCTACCTGAAAATGTCCCTACCGTTCACATTGACAATCCAGAGAAACCTATCGATGAGATACTAGTAGAGACGGGGCTTGTTCCATCGAAATCTGAAGCAAAGCGAGTAATCAACCAAGGAGGTACTTTCGTAGAGGGCACTAGAATTATTAATCCAAATGAGATATTCTCAGTTGTCGCTCCTGCAAGCGGAGCAACTGTTTCTGTCGGACCAATAAAATTCGTAAAAGTGAGGTGGGACAAATAATTTATGGAATTTTTCAGGAAACATAAATTGCTTGGGAGAATTATAATAGCAATTGTAACCATAGCATTAATTGTTACTTCATTCCTGCCTTTTGTTATTCTGCTTCAGTAATTATGGATCTTCACGCTCCTATAAAAGATGTAGAGCGCGCCTTTAAAATGTATTCCGGCCGGCTTGAGAAACTTGGAATAAGAACGCCCTGGGATTTTTTGCTTCATGTCCCGTCAAGATACGAGGACTTCTCGCTCATCTCGAAAATATCGGAAGTTCAGTCGGGGGAAATAGTAACTATAAATGGAGAAGTTTTGGAAATTAAAAACCAATACACAAGAAGATGGAAAACTCTTCAAAAAGCCAAGGTAACTGACCACAGCGGAGAGATAAATATTTTGTGGTTTAATCAGCCTTATCTTGTAAAAAATATAAAAGAAGGAGACAAAATTGCACTGTCGGGAAAGGTAGGCAGTGACAAAGCAGGACTCACAATGATTGCTCCTGACTTTGAGCTTCTAACAGACACAGAGCCCATTCACACGGGAAGACTAGTTCCAATTTATCCACAGACCCGTGGCATAAGTTCAAAATGGATAAGGCGCCAAGTTAAAAAAATCTTGGACGAAATTCCTCCAAACTTTTCAGATTTTCTGCCAAGCGAGATTATCGCAAACGAGAAATTATTGCCATTAAAAAACGCACTTTTACAAATTCATTTTCCAAAAAATCTAGATGAAGCAAATAAAGCCAGAGAAAGACTTTCATTTGACGAATTATTCCTGCTCCAGCTTAAATCAAAAACAAAAAGAGAAGAATGGGAAGAAGAAGTAAAAGGAATCCCGTTCGAGATTAAAAAATTCGAGAAAGAGCTGCCGAGCTTTTACAAATCTTTGCCATTCGAGTTAACAAACTCGCAAAAAAAAGCTATCGAAGAAATCCTTAAAGACCTAGAAGGGTACGACCCTATGAATAGACTCCTGCAGGGAGATGTGGGAAGCGGCAAAACAGTTGTTGCAACAGTTGCAATGTACATGGCGTTTCTTAACGGATACAAATCGGTTCTTATGGCGCCAACGGAAATTTTGGCACAGCAACACTTTGGTGTTATTTCGAAATTCCTATCTCCTTTTGGAATTAACGTTGAACTTGCAACTTCCAGCAATCGAAAATTGTCGATAGTAAGTGGCAAATGGTCAATACTTGTTGGAACGCATTCTGTTTTGTTCAAAAAAATTGAACCTGAAAAACTAGGGCTCGTAATAATTGATGAACAGCAAAGATTTGGAGTAGAGCAGAGAAGTATCGCAAGATTGAAAGGAAATAATCCACATTTTCTGACCATGACTGCAACTCCAATTCCCAGAACCGTAGCGCTGACTATTTACGGAGATTTAGACCTGTCATATCTTTCTGAAATGCCTCATGGTAGAAAAATTATAAAAACCTGGTTAGTTCCAGAAGTTAAAAGAGAAGGAGCTTATAGGTGGATTGAAAAGGAAATAAAATTTAATAAAACTCAAGCTTTTACCATTTGTCCGTTTATTGAAGAGTCTGAAACTTTGATTTCTGTAAAAGCGGCAACAGTGGAATTTGAGAAACTCAAAAAAGAAGCTTTCAAAAATTTAAAACTTAAGCTTTTGCATGGAAGAATTAAAGCAAAAGAAAAGGCAAAAATTATGACAGACTTCAAAAATAAAAAGTTTGATATTTTAGTTGCAACCCCACTAGTTGAAGTTGGCATTGACATTCCAAACGCAACTATAATTGTCATCGAAGCAGCAGAAAGATTTGGACTTTCGGGGCTTCACCAGTTAAGAGGAAGAGTTGGAAGGAGCGATATGCAATCTTATTGTCTACTTTTTACCGAGTCACAAAGTACAAAAGCAAATACAAGACTTAAGGGAATGGAAAGTTTGCAGAGCGGAGCAGAGCTTGCGGAACTTGATTTAAAACTGCGAGGCCCTGGAGATATTTATGGAACTGCCCAGCATGGAATGCCAAAACTAAAAGTAGCAAGCTTTTCCGATTTTAGTTTAATCGAGCGGGCAAGTACTCAAGCAGAAAAAATCCTACCCAAACTCTCTAAATTTCCTGCACTCGAAAAAGAATTAAATAATATAAATTCAGAACAAATATCTCCAGATTAAAATTTTAATCTTTTCTTATATACTTACAATGCTTATGCTTGACATCTATAGCCAGGATGTGAAATTATAAAACTGAATAAGTTTCAATGTTTTAAAAGATTTAAGTCAATTCAGATTTATATGGCACAGGTTTCAAAAAGATATATAAGCGAAAAAGTTGAGGAGAGAATTCTTGATTTATTCTGGACATCATTATCTATGCTTTCTACAAAACAAGAAATCTCCTTGCTTCTTGATGACTTATTAAGCCCAACAGAGAAGCTAATGTTATCTAAGAGATTGGCAATTGCATTTATGCTCATTAAAGGATACAACTACCCAAGCATTAACAATAAGTTAAAGGTCAGTGACCCTACTATTTGGAATGTTAAAATGGCTTTTCAATACAAAGGTAAGGGGTATAAAACTGCAATTGATAAAATTATAAAAAGGGAAAAAATGAAAAAATTTTGGGAAGACCTTGACAAGTTATTTGAACAAGTTATTCCTCCTAGACCAGGAACAAATTGGACAGAAGTTCGAAGAAAACAATGGGAGAAACGAAGGAAAATGCAGAAACCATTCTGAATTTTCTTCAATGTTTTAAAAGATTTTAGTATATTCATTTTTCATTTCTGTACTATCTCACAGACCCCGAGATTCCAAAACTCCAGAAATCCAAGAAACATTGCATCTTCCCAAATCTCCCCGGATTAAATCTGATATAATCGAAAAATGGATTTTACAGAAAGAGAAAAAGCCATATTGTCCTTGCTTAAAAAAGCTAAACTAAGTCCTAGTCATGGGGTAGATCATTCCATAAATACTGCATGTTATGCCACCTTTCTGTCGAAAAAATACAAAGGCAATAGAGATATCACAGTAGCCGCATCCATTCTGCACGATTTGGGAAGAATCCATAGAAAACTTAAGGGGAAAAACAGCGCGCATGAAAGTGCCAAAATGGCAAAAGGGTTCCTGCAGAAAGCAAAATATACAAAAGCTCAAATAAGAGAAATATGCGATGTCATATCAGAGCATGACCAACCGGAGCTTCATTCAAAAAACATAAACTCTAGAATTCTTAAAGATGCGGACTTTATAGAAGGCTTTGGGGCAAGAGGCATTTTAAGAGCAGTTATGCATACAGGGGAAACAGGAGGAAGTATTGGCGATGCACTCAAAAGACTAAAGGAAAAAATGAGAAGGCGAATGGGAGGATTGGAATTTTTGGAGAGCAAAAGGCTTGCATGGAAGCTCCGCAGATTAACGGAACTGTTTCTAGAAGAACTAAAACCCCTGCATAACTTATCAAAGGAAGACTATGGCGGGAAGTTAATAGTACTGGAGGGGATTTCTGGATCGGGTAAAAATACGCAAGCAGAATTATTATATGCTTACTTAAAAAGTAAAGGCTACAAAACAAAAATAGTAAATTATCCAACTGAGCAAATGAAAAAAAATTGGGCAATGTGGAGAAAATATTCAAGCGATCCGATGGAAGAAACCTACCTAATGCTCGCAGACAGACTTGAGATGACAAAAAAAGAACTCCTGCCTTTTCTTAACAAAGGGTACATTGTCATCTCAACAAGATCCTCACTTTCATCCCAAGCGTATCAATACATAAATGACCGGACAAATTCCCTATACAGATTTTCGTTCAACTTTGAACCGATACCCGATATTCTAATCTATTTAAATTCTGATTCTAGTAAGGCATACGATAACGCTAAAAAGGTAAAAGGCTACAATAATTCATTTTTCAAACACAAACAAAACGAAGTAAAGAAGAGGTATAAGAAGGCACTACCTGAATATCCAAATGTTGTTATAATAAATGCAATGCAAAACATAGAAAACGTGCACGAGAATATTATCTCCACGGTCAACAAAATTCTTTGATGTTTCAATTAAAATCTTTAGCCATAAGAAATACAAAAAATTGGGATGAGCTTGTCAAATCTTTAAGAAAAGTTAGGCTTTTCGGAGACGAAACAATTTATCCTTATAAAAATGCCACGATAAGGCTGCGATTAATAAATCCAACAGATGTCTATCCAATCAGTAAATATGCCTTAAGAGGAAATATAGATATTCAGAAACAGCTGCATTATCTATTTAAAAAAGAAAAAATCGACACTCTTAATTTAGGAAACAAAACAGCAACTATCAAATACGTAATTGAAAATGAGGAAAATGACTGGATGATGTCTCCACCCATAGTTGAGGAATCTTCGGTGGACGGAAACAAACCTATTCTAATAGATGGAGAGCACAGGTTTCTACTTGCACGAAAGTTAAGACAACGAATAAGTGTGGTATGGATAAGTAAAGTTCCAGCTTTATATCCCACGGTAGCCAAGCCTTTAACATGGAAAGACGTTAAATTATACAAAACCGTTCCTCCAGTTAAATATAAAAGAGAATATAGATTTCAAAAAGCCGCCAATCTTCCAGACATTTCTTCTTTTTCAAAAATAGAAATTAACAATAAAAATTTCCGATATTTCTTTTACAGAGATTTGAGTTTGATATGTACAAGTAGCATACGGCCTGTCGGCAGCAATACTAAACATCCCAAAAAACCTAACTTTTGATATTGCAATCAAACCTAAAATCCGCTAAAATGCGCTTATGCCGCAGGAACCAAAAAGGAGACACTCAACACAAAGAAAAGGGAAAAGAAGAGCTTCCATAAAGCTTGAAAACCCTAATGTAATTTTTTGCCAAAATTGCCATTCCCCATCTACTCCGCACACAGTCTGTAAAAACTGCGGATATTACAAAGGAGCGCAGGTTTTAGCAAAGAAAGAAAAAGCAAAGGTAGAAGTAACAACAAACCCGCAAGCGTAATGAAAACCGCTTTTGACCCGAGGCATAAAAAACGAGAAAAAATTGTTGAAGATTTATTCAGGATGAGTTTCCATGCGCAGAAGGTCGGCAAAGACGCAAGGCTGATAATTGACAACAAAGATATTATTGATGTGTATATTAAAAAAGCTGCACCGCAGTTTCCGATTGATAAAATTAATAAAGCAGACCTTGCAATCTTACGTCTTGCTGTATACGAACTTTTAATAGAGAAAAAACAGCCGCCTAAGGTTATAATAGATGAGGCAATAGAGCTCTCAAAAGAATATGGAGGAGAAACAAGCCCCGCTTTTATAAATGGCGCGCTTGGCAATATCATAAAAAATGCCCATTCGGCAAGCTCAGGGCATAGTGAGTGAAATCGAATCTATGGATCTACCAAAACTTAAAAGTAAAAATTTATTTGAACAGGCGTTTACCCACCGCTCATACCTTAACGAAACCAAGGAAAGCCTTTCCTCAAATGAAAGGCTAGAGTTTTTAGGCGATAGCATTATTTCTTTTATAGTTTCCGAGTTTTTATATAAAAAATATCCACAGTTTAACGAAGGAGAGCTTACTAATCTCCGCTCGCTTCTGGTCAATACAGAGAGTCTTGCCGAGGTTGCGCATGGACTTAACTTTGGTAAACTTTTAAGACTTTCAAAGGGCGAGGAACAACTTAAAGGGCGGGAGAACAAAAGCTTGCTTGCGGATAGTTTTGAAGCATATGTTGGCGCTTTGTTTATAGACCAGGGAATTTCCTCTGTCTCTTCCTTTTTAGATAATGTGCTTCTTAAAAAAGCCGGAATCCTTGCTCAAAAAACCCTAAAAGACCCTAAAAGTCTGCTCCAGGAACTTGTCCAAGCAAAAGGAAAGTCCCAACTTTCTTACAAGGTAGTTAACGAACAGGGGCCAGCACACAGCAAACAGTTCACTGTTGAAGTCTCTATGGAAAACAAAGTCTTGGGAGCAGGGAAAGGGCGTTCCAAACAAGATGCTGAAAAAAACGCCGCAGAAAGTGCGCTATCAAGGGGAAATCTTGCCTCAAACGCAGGTTAATGGTAAAATATCAATATGGCAGTAACAATTAGGCTTGCAAAAACAGGAAGAAAAGGAGAGAAAAAATACAGAATTGTAGTTAAGGAGCGGCGTTCTGACCGTGATGGTAGGGCGATTGAAACTCTTGGCTGGTATGAAAAAAGAGGCCAGGAAGAATTAAAATCTGTTAATAAAGAAAGATACGGCTACTGGATTTCCGTAGGCGCCCAGCCATCAGTTACAGTTGAAAGGCTTGTTAAATAATGAAGCAAACCCTTGAATATATTGTCTCCTCAATTTTAAGTACCAAAAAGGTAAAAGTGGAAGAGATTGAAGAAGACGGGATTACTAACTTCACTGTTCATGTTGATAAAGACAACATGGGAAAGATTATTGGAAAAGAAGGAAAAGTAATAAGAGCTATAAGAACAGTTATGAGAATCCCAGCAATCAAAGAAGGAAAAAGAGTTAACGTAAATCTCCTAGAAGTTAATATTAAGTGAAAATATCTATCATCACTTTGTTCCCCCAAATGTTTGCGGGACCTTTTGATTTTTCTATTGTTAAAAGGGCACAAGAAGCAGGCCTTGTGGAAATAAATTTTGTTGATCTAAGGAATTTTGGAATAGGACAACACAGAATTGTTGATGACAAAGCTTATGGTGGGGGACACGGAATGATTCTTCGAGTTGATGTCTTGGAAAAAGCAGTCGAGGCGACGAAAGATAAACGGCTATCAAAAGACGGGGAAAAAGTAGTTTTTCTAGGCCCAAGGGGGAAAACTTTTAATCAAAACAAAGCATTTGAATTTTCAAAACTGAAACATCTAATCTTAATCTGCGGACACTACGAAGGGATTGACCAAAGAGCTTATGAGTTTGCAGACGAGGAGATTTCCGTTGGAGACTTCATAACAACAGGAGGGGAAATTCCCGCAATGCTTGTAACAGATGCTGTAGCAAGGCTAATCAAAGGAGTTTTGCCGAAGCGTGTAGTTGAAGAGGAATCTTTTTCAAAAAATTCACTTGAGCATCCCCAATATACAAGGCCAGACACATATAATAATCTCAAAGTTCCAAAAATTCTTATATCCGGCTACCACCAAAAAATTTCCAATTGGAAGCAGAAAAAATCAGAAGAAACAACAAGAAAATTAAGGCCTGATCTTCTTAAAAAGGCGTCGTAGAGCTTGATAAAGAAAGCTTATCTAAAAGCTGGACTTGCTCTGCTGAAAGTGGCATAATTTTTGCGTCCGTAGAGATATTAGCAGAGGAAAGAGATTTATAATAAAAAGCCACTAAAATAGTTGCAAAATCAACATTTACATCAACTTTTTTTACCTCAGAAATTGGAAGAGACTGTGCAAGTTCAGTCATAAATCTTGAAACTCCACTTGCTCCTCCGTTTAAAATAATAGTCGCTTCAATTGAGGGCAATATATTATTGCCAGACGTTTCACTTGCAAGGTCTCCAACTTTAAGCTCAAAATTACTCAAGCCTACTGCCGATGTATCTGCAACAGATGAGATGGTTGTCAAAACGCTTTCAAAATCTTTATCTTGTGGTAATGCTTTAAGAGCTGTTGAAAGTTTTAAATCTAGCTCTGTTTCGTTTGTTGTTGACAGCAGATTTAGATTATTTTTTAAAGTCCGAAGCTTTTGTTCTTCAGCACTACGCTTTCCCAAGGTAGCCATTAGATCCTGAGACTGAGGAATTAAAGCAAAAAAGAAAAGCGAGACAGAAACAACTACCATGAGTACTGGGACTAAGTAGCTCTTATGCGTCCTAAAAAGTGCCTTTAAAGTTTCTATGCTTACATTTTTATTCATAGCAATTCTATTTCAAGAGTCAAGGTATAGCTTGAAGTCCTACTGTTTAGAATCAAATTATTTATAGTCACATTTTTCAGAAAT
>JACPDD010000033.1 GCA_016184205.1 Candidatus Levyibacteriota bacterium
TCAATATCTTCTCTTCTGACTTTAATATCCAATCTCCCTTTTTATCAGATTCCAAAGTTTTATCCGCAAGTAACCTTCCAAATGAAACTGCCGCAGTCAGTATAGCCCAGGACTTCTTATCAGACTTATCTTCGATGCCTGAAGATATAGACCTTGAGAAGTCAAAGGCAACTCTGCTTTCCATAAAAAATGGATCACTTGTTCCTTCAGTAAGTCTTTCCAGTACTCAAGTTATTGAAGTTTCTTTGTTCCAGAGAGATTTAAACGGCCTACCTGTTGTTTATCCCGATGCAAAAGCGTCAACCATTAATGTTTTTGTTGCTGGGGGAGAAAGGGGTCCCCAAGTTGTTCAAGTAGACTTTTTTCACCAGAACATTACAAATGAAAAGGCAACATACCCAATCATGACCTCTCAAGAATCTTTTGATAAATTGAAAAACGGTGAAGTTTATATTGCATCTTATGATGGACAGAGTAAAAATATATCTATAAACAAGGTTTTTCTTGCTTATTATCTAGGCGGGGAGGCCCAAGAATTTGTTTTACCAGTAGTGGTATTTGCGGGCACCAATGGCTTTACGGCTTACACCACAGCGGTTAAGGATGAGTGGATACAAAAGTAACGCTTCCCGCAATCTGAGAGAGTATTTTTTCAATATCCGAAAACCTGTCTTTGCTCTTCATGACAACTAGAATTAGTCTTTTGCCATTTGCTTCGCTTGATGTTATCAGGACTCCCCCTGCTTCCTGCGTATAACCTGTTTTAACTCCTGTTATTCCTTCTTTATCCAAAAGTATATCAAGATTCGGCAGGTCGTAAACATTTGCCCCAGACACATCTGTTATGGTTTTTCTTTTTGTGGCAACTATTTTTGCAACCGTTTTATTTTGAAGCGCCAAGGATGCAAGCCTTGCCATTTCAAGTGGAGTTGAATAATTGTCATCGGAAAACCCTGAAGAGTCTGCAAAGTGTGTATTTTTAAGATTAAAGCTTTTTGCCTTCTCATTCATTTTTTCAACAAATGCTTCTTCTCCTCCCGGGTAATTTTGTGCAATCATTATGGCTGCATCGTTCCCTGACGGAAGAAGCATGCCATAAAGCACGTCCATAAAATATACTTTTTCCCCAACGGAAAATCCAACAACAGCTAAGTCAATATCTCCTGTATAAACTGTTAGAATATCATCCGGCTTAAAGTAATCTAAAGCAACAAGAGCAGTCATAATTTTTGTTGTAGATGCCATAGAAAAACGGAGATTTTCATTTTTAGCGTATAAAACTGCTTTTGACTCATCGTCCATGGCAACTGCGGCTTGGGCAGTAATATAAGGATCTAACTTGGCGGAGAGCTCAGGGTATGCGGCCAAGGAAATTTCTTTAACCGGGGAAGGCAAAATGCTATTTCCCCCGATCCAAACTTTTAGATAAACATTTGCAAGAGAAAGAAGAACCAATGCTGAGATTAAGATGCTAAAAACTACAAGGATACTATCCCACTTTAACACTGCAGGTTGAAATGAATTACTTGCTGGTATCTTAGTCCTTGGCTGGTGCTTTTTTTGAGAATCTTTCATCAATTCGTTCCATGTCTCTTGGGAAAAGACTCGCCTCCCTAATGTTGGCAAGACCCAAAAGCTTCATTGTTACTCTTTCAAGGCCAAATGAAAAACCCCCTTCAGGAGGCATTCCAAATTTGAAAGCCATAAGATACATTTCAAAATCCCTAGGATTCATTCCCCTGTCTTTTATGGACTTCACAAGTTGTTCATAGTTATTAATACGGATAGAGCCGCTCATAATTTCCGCACCCTTAAAAAGCAAGTCATAACTTAAAGAATACTCTGGATTTTCTTTATCAGGCAGTGTGTAGAACGGCTTTGCGACAGTTGGAAAATGCGTAATTGTCACAAGATCGCTTCCGTGTTTGTCTTTTGCCCATTTGCACAGGTCAATCTCATCTTGCGGGGTTAAGTCTTTATCTGCTTTTGCGTCTCTTCCAAACTCCTTCTTGATTATTTCCTGTGCTTTTCTAAGCGTAAGTCTTGGAATCTGCCCAAAGGTAGTTTTTCCAAAACCAAACTCAGTAATTTCGCTTTCACATTTATCCTGCGCATAGGAAAGCATAGAGACCGCCACTTTTTCAAAAATATCAAGTATCTGCGGAAGCTCCACAAACCCAATCTCCATATCCATTTGGGTAGTTTCGGATAAATGCCTTGTGGTGACCGATGGCTCTGCTCTGTAAGCGTGAGAAATGGTAAAGACTCGCTCAAAAACAGAAACCATTATTTGCTTATAAAGCTGCGGGCTTTGGGAGAGAAATGCTTCATGTTTATAATATTCAATCGGAAAAAGCTCGGCTCCGCCTTCTGTTGCACCGGAAACTATTGTGGGAACTACAATTTCTACCGCTCCTAGTTCTTGGGCCGCTTTTCTAAATCCTTCAACAATTGCGGCCTGAACTTTAAAAATTGCAGCGACATTAGGATTTCTTAGTGTTAAGCTTCTGTGATCCAGAAGCGTAGGCAACTCAAGGTTTAGCTCGAGAGAGCTTATGTCACACGGCAAGCTCTCTGCTTTCCTGTGATTTCCACCACATATTCAGGTTTTAGAGCTGCAGCCTCATTGTAAGCACTCTCTGAGGCCCCAGCATTGGCTACAACCTGCACAATGCCGCTTCTGTCTATAATATCTAGGAAAATGAGTTTTCCGTGGTCACGCCTTGTTTTAACCCATCCCCTGATGGTTACCTCCTGCCCCTCCATGCCTGAAGTAGCTTCGGAAAGGGTTCTTTGAGCGTGCGTAGCCATATATAGATTCTACATGGCTTTTACCCCCTTGACAAGACCTTTTTGTGGTGATATAGATTGATAGGTTATGTATTTATTAGCAAGCAATATCAAGCTTAACTCCTTCTTTATTTAAGAAGGGGGATTTTGATTCTAAGAAATGCGATATGGGGAACAAATTAGAACATCCAGCAGGACATACTTCTGATATAACCAGGAGCACCGAGGCTGGTCCTCAGAATACACTTGATCCAAACGAGCGCGTTAACGAATTATTTTATGTTGGGCAGCAAATGGCTGTAAGAAATGGCGTCCCAATGACAGCAACACTTCATGAAACCGGGATAAAAATATCTCCCCGTGGCGGAGAAAATGTAGCTAATAGACCTCCACCATTACCTCATAAAACTGGACCAAATGGTAATGGCAATGGTACTCACCGCCCAGTAGAAACAAACTCGGCGCTTACAGAAAAACGCCGAAGACGCCAGGAAAATATGAACCTTGTCGAAGGTTTATACAAAGGTAATATGTATAGGAAAGGACGACGAAGATGAAATTAAAATATTTAATTCTTCTTTAGGTCCTTTATTTTGAGCTGGAGTCTTCTGTTTCCGTCCCAACTATCATCTTCAACCGAGTAAACAATATCTACTTTGCTTCCAATGTGAAATTGAGATGCTTTTTCTCCCATTCCAAAAGCTATTGCATCAACTCCAACTTTTGACTTTTCACTTTTAACTTTTAACTTAATGTGTTTTCCCTCTGCTCCAACTAGCCTCATATCTTCAATAGTAACTTTTTCCGTTAAGAAAACAGGCTGCGGATTTGCCATACCAAATGGCGCTAACTTTTGTATTGCATCATATATCGATATATCAAGCATTGAAAAAGGAAGCTTAGTATCAATTCTTAAATTTCTAACAAAATGGCTGTCACTTAGCAGGGCCTCGGCAAGCTGCTCAAGCTTCTTCTGAAGTACGGGTATTTTTTCTGTTTCAACTGTAAACCCGGCAGCCATTGGGTGCCCGCCAACATCCACTAAAAATTCGGAAGCTTGTCTTATAAACTCAACTATGTTAAAACCTGCAACAGAACGGGCAGATGCTTTTGAATATTTTTTTCCAAGAGAAAGAACAATTGCCGGCCGGAAGAATTCTTCAACCAACCTGCCTGCGACAAGGCCTATAACTCCTGGCAGATATGTCTTATGGGAAACATAAAGTAATTTCCGATTATACAACTTGTTGTCTTTAATATATGTTGTGGCATGAAGTATTGCCTCTTCTGTTACTAGTTGCCTTTGTCTGTTTGTGGATGAAAGTGCTAAAGCAAGGTCCGCTGCTCTTTTTTTATTTGTTGTGCAGATAAGTCGCAAACTGTCCATGGCATGCTCAAGTCTTCCCATTGCATTAAGCCTTGGCGCAATAATGTGTCCAATCTCATAAGTGCCTATGGTCTCAGGTTTGATGCCTGCTTCTTGCAAAAGAGCTATGAGCCCTGGTCTTTTCGTTTTTCTTAGCTCCTCAAGTCCAAACTTAAGAAGCGCTCTGTTCGCACCTTTTACTGGTACTATATCTGCAACAGTTGCAAGAGCAACCAGCTCTAAGTGGCTTGTCGCTTGTCGCTTGTCGCTTGTCGAATCGTTAATGTTCTCACGACATGCGAACTGCGATTTGCGAACTTCTTCTGATAGCAGGTATGCTACTCCGGCTCCACAAAGTTTTGTTGTGTGTACAATTGCCAATGCTTTTGGTCTATCCTTTCCCAAAACATGGTGGTCTGTAATTATCACATCAATTCCTTTTTTATTAGCGAGCTCGACAGCCTTATTTGCAACAATCCCATTATCAACCGTAATAATTAATTTGAGATTTGATCTTTGACCCCGATTTAATCGGGGTTGAGATTTGAGATTTTCGATTCCAGCAATCGAGAGGCCGTATCCTTCGCTAGTTCTGTGTGGAATATATGGCGTTACTTTTGCCCCAAGGGAATTTAGAGTTTCCCATAAAATTGCAGTCCCGCAAATTCCGTCAACATCATAGTCTCCAAAGATGGCAATTTGCTCTTTATTTTTTATCGCTTTTCTTATTCTATAGACTGAGGCTTTCAATTGTTTTTTATCAATTCCAACACTTGCCGCAGTTACATCTTCAAGTTTTGGATTTAAAAATTCTTCAATTTCTTTTCTGGTTTTTATCTTTCTATTGTTAAGAAGAATTTTAAGCAGCTCTTTTTGACCTTTAGCCTTTACCTTATGAAGAACTTTCCAATTTCTGTCCGCTTGCATGATATAATTCTACCATATGAACTTTTCTGCAAAGATTCCTAATTTCATAGAAGATATTTACAAAAAATTTCATGCTAAAAATTTTGAACTTTATCTTATTGGCGGTTCTGTAAGAAATCTCCTGCTGTTTAAAAATATAAAAGATTGGGACATGACTACAAATGCGACGCCAAGGGAGATACTTAAACTTTTCAAAAACGCATTCTATGACAATCAGTTTGGAACCGTAGGCTTGCCCGTTGACAATCAAGTAGTTGAGATAACAACTTTTAGAAGCGAGTCAGAGTATAAAGACAGGCGTCACCCCAAGAAGGTTACATGGGGAACTTCCATTGAGCAAGATTTAAAGAGACGGGATTTTACTATAAATTCAATCGCCCTCAAGCTTTCTGTGGAAAACGAGCAGCTTATTTTTGACGAGAGTAATTTAATTGACCCTCATGGCGGAAGGAAGGATTTGGAAGCAGGGATTGTCCGCGCTGTTGGAGACCCAAAGCAAAGATTCAAAGAAGATGCGCTAAGGCTGCTACGTGCTATAAGAATTGCTACGGAGCTTAGCTTCGCCATAGATAAGGATACATGGAAAGAAATTATCGCTGATGCAAGACTAATTAGAGAGGTTTCTTGTGAACGAGTGAGAGTTGAGCTTTTGCGGATTCTTGCAAGCGAACATCCATATGAGGGAACCATGATGCTTAAAGACTGCGGGCTCCTAGAGCATATCCTCCCGGAAATTATGGAAGGGATTGGAGTTTCACAGGCAAGACCGGGAAGACATCACACAACAGATGTTTTCACTCATAATGTGCAGTCCTTAAAACACACTCCGTCAAGCGATCCTATTGTTAGACTTGCAGCGCTTTTGCATGACGTTGGAAAGCCAAAAGTTGCAGCAGCAGATAATGAGGGCTTTGTGATATTCCATAATCATGAAATTGTAGGCGCAAGAATGGCAAGGGAAATTTGCGAAAGACTTAAGTTTTCCAAAAAGGAGAAGGAGAAGATTTATACGCTTATAAGGTGGCATATGTTTTCGGTTGATGAACATTTAACAGACTCTGCAGTAAGAAGATTTATAAGAAGAATTGGAGTTGAAAATGTAGCGGACATGATGGAGCTTCGAGTCGGCGATAGACTTGGAGGAGGAACCCAGACTGCAGAAAGTTGGAGGCTTAAGCTCTTCAAGAAGCGGGTAGAAGAACAGCTTAAGCCTAAACCCTTCTCAGTAGAGGATATGGCGGTTGATGGAAATGATGTTATGAGAGAGTTAAACATTAAGCCAGGTCCAAAAGTTGGAGAAATCCTAAGGAAACTTTTTGAAGAAGTAGATGAAAATCTAGCTCTAAATAATAAAGAACACTTGGAAAAACGCATCAAAGAACTAACTAGCTAAATTACATGAGGAAATTTTTTACTTCGGAATCTGTCACTGAAGGCCACCCGGATAAGATTTGCGATCAAATTGCAGATGCGGTTTTAGATGCAGTTTTAAAAGACGACCCCAATGGTGCTTGCTGCTGCGAGGTATTCACCACAACAGGACTTGTTGTTGTTGGCGGAGAAATTACTACAAAGACCTATGTTGATATCCAAAAGGTGGTCCGGGATGTGTTAAGAGATATTGGCTACACCAATGCAGACTTTGGAATAGACTATAAAAGTTGCTCGGTCGTAAACGTAATTCACGAGCAAAGCCAAGATATAGCTCAAGGAGAAAATCCTAAAAAAGCACTCCATAAAGCACAGGGAGCTGGAGACCAGGGAATGATGGTGGGATACGCTTGCAGGGAAACACCCGAACTTATGCCTCTTCCTATTATGCTTGCCCACAAGATGGCAAAACGTCTTGCAGAGGTGAGAAAAAAGAAAATAATCCCATATCTTAGACCGGACGGAAAAACTCAGGTTACAATTGAGTATATTGATGATAAGCCGGTTGGAATTGAAACAGTTGTTGTTGCTGCACAGCATGATGACGTAGTTCCCTACAGAAAAATACGAACAGATATCATAAAGCATGTTATAAGGCCTACTTGCGGAGATTTACTAAGCAGCAAGGCAAAGATCTACGTAAATGAGACAGGAAAATTTGTGACTGGAGGACCCCAAGGCGATACAGGAGTAACAGGAAGAAAGATAATTGTAGATACATACGGTGGGATGGCTCGTCACGGCGGCGGAGCGTTCAGCGGAAAAGTACCAAATAAGCAAGACAGAAGCGGTGCCTATATGGCACGTTACATAGCCAAAAATGTTGTAGCAGCTAGGCTCGCTGATAAATGTGAGGTGCAACTGGCGTACGCAATTGGCTATCCGGAACCTGTGTCTGTGCATGTAACAACTTTTGGAACTGGAAAAGTAGATGATGAAATAATTGAAATGGCAATTAGAAGTGTATTTGACATGACGCCTTCCGGAATTATTAAATCTTTAAATCTTAAGCGTCCAATTTACCGTCCCACGGCGACTTACGGCCACTTTGGGAGGAACGAATTCCCCTGGGAAAAAACAGACAAGGTCGCAGCGCTTAGCAAATTCGCAAAGTAGTATAATAAAGAGGTGAAAGAGAAACTTCAGGAGCAGCTAAAGCAGAGCATGCTTGCAAAGGATGAACTTAGAACCTCGGTTCTGCGCCTCCTTCTTTCCGCAATTAATTATTATGAAATCAACAAAGGCGGCGCAGGGTACAGTGCAACAGATGAAGATGTTTTATCTGTTATTGGAAGTCAAGTAAAACAGCGGAAAGACTCAATTGAGCAATATACAAATGCCGCAAGGACTGAGCTTGCGGATAAAGAAAAGGCAGAGTTAAAAATTCTCGAGGCCTATTTACCTGAGCAAATGAGCGAGGGAGAAGTATCGAAATTAGTAGATGAAGCAGTTGCACAAACAGGGGCTACGTCGATGAACGATATGGGAAAAGTTATGGGAGCGCTGATGCCAAGAGTAAAAGGCCGCGCCGACGGAACAATAGTATCTAATCTCGTAAAATCCAAACTCTCCTAGCTTAATTACTCGAATACAAACCACCCGAGGTAAGTCATCGAACCAAACTTAACACCAGCTTGACCATTCTGTATCATCTGCTCCATACTAGGCGCCGATGTGTCAGAAATATAAACATTGGGCCGTTGCTCCTTTTGCTTGCCAAAAAATTTGCGCCTGGCTAAATTTTCATTATTGGCATTTACTTCTGGTTCCTCACAACCTTTCTCTTTGCGTATTAAAGTAGCAATAATTTGGTTATCGTCATAATAAATAAACAGTCCTAGAATATGCTCTTCCGTTGAAAGATCTCTAATAAATTCAGCTAAGCCTACTACGCCACTTTGCTCTATGTGTCCATAAATATCGTTTTCTAAACTTCTAACCTCTGCTCTTTTTATAAGAAGAACTGGATACGCGCCAGGAGCATTTTCTACCAATTTATAAAAAGGCTTTGCCGGCTCTTTGTCTGCCATAAGAAGGAATTATATCAAACTTTTCTTCTTTTCAAACTCCACTCGTGCCATAAAACTAAAAGTGGGGAGGCGTTGAAGATTGAGGAGTAAGTTCCTGAAATGATTCCAACCAAAAGAGCTACTATAAACCATTTTATTGACTGCCCACCGAAAAGAAGCATTGCGGATAAAACTAAAACAACTGTAAGCGAGGTGTTAAGTGAACGGTCAAGGGTTTGAAGAATTGATTCATTGACAACTTTTTGAAAAGATATCCCTGGAGCTCTTTTTAGATTTTCTCTAATTCTGTCAAAAACTACAATTGTGTCATGTACTGAAAATCCAATAATAGTTAAGAGCGCGGTTACAAACATAGAGTTTATCTCAACATCCAGGAAATGCCCAAGTACTGCAAACACTCCAACAACCACCAATACATCATGGATTAATGCCCCAATTGCACAAACTCCAAACCTAAAGGAGCTTGCAGGTTTTGGGACGCTTCTAAAAGCCCAGGTTATATAAAGGATTATCAAAATTGATGCAATAGCTAATGCCTTTACTGCGTTCTGTGTAATTTCTGCCCCAATTGTGGGCCCTATTGTGTCAAATTCTTCCTGTTTTACTTTAAACTCGGAAAGACCCCTTAACAACTCCTCATCCTGCTTTTGCGCTAGCACATCTGTACGAACCGTTATGATGTTTCTTAAGACTTGAGCGCTATGAATTTTAACCCCAACTTCCGAAAGCTCCTTTTTGACCGCAGATATATGCTTCTGTTCAACCCTATCAGGGAATGAAAGGGCAAGTCTGGACCCTCCTGTAAAGTCTATTGACAAATTAAGACCCCAAAGCATAAGCGCTATGAGACCCGGTACCATTACCAGAAGTGAAATTGCAAAATAAATATATTTCCTACCTATTATGTCCATATAAAAACCTTAAAAATGTTCTGGTAACTACAATTGCGGAAAACATAGAAACCATTACTCCAATAGCCAAAACTAAGGCAAACCCCCTTACGGCTCCTGTTCCAAACTGGTAAAGAATAAGGCTTGTTATAAGAGTTGAGATGTTTGAGTCTCTAATAGAACTCCAGGCTCTTGTAAAACCAAGTTCCACAACTGTCTGTGGGCTTTTCCCAAGACGGACTTCTTCCTTCATTCTCTCAAAAATTAAAATATTAGCATCAACTGCCATGCCAACAGAAAGAACAAAGCCTGCAATTCCTGAGAGAGTGAGGGTTATGCCATAAGGAGTAAGGTTTGAGAGCTTAAATATTGCCAGAGTTAAAATTACATATAGAAAAAGCGCCAGGTTTGCAACTAGGCCATTTTTTCCGTATAGAGCACTCATAAAGAAGATTATTGATATAAAACCTATGATGCCCGCAAAAATACTTTTCTGGAGCGCATCCCTTCCTAGGGTCGGCCCAACTGTATGCTCTTCAAGTAAAACTAAGGGCACAGGTAGAGCTCCGGCATTTAGTTGAGTGCTTAAGGCCTGGGCAGTTTCTGTTGTAAATCCTCCTTCAATAACTGCATCTCCACCAACAATTTTTTGATTAACAACAGGGGTTGACAAAATCTCACCATCCAGAACAATCGCAAGAACCTTATTAAGGTTTCTCTCTGTAATGTCTGCAAATTTCTTTGAGCCTTCACTTGTAAAAACGAGCTGAACTTGAGGACTGCCTGTATTAGGATCAAATACAACGCTTGTGTTTCTCAAATCTTTACCGCCTAAATCGGTTTTTTTAAGTGATATATTGCTAGTATCGCCAACTAAACTTTGTTTAGCCTGTTCTATTCCTTTATATCTAACTATCACGTTGTTTTCTTTTAATTCAACATCATAATCTTTATCTAATTCGTAATTAACAGTAATTGAATTATCACTAGATATCATTCTATTAAGTAATAAAGCAACATCTTTTGCATAAAAATCCGCCTTAAAATCGACAAAAACATCTTTATCGGGAGATTTGAAAGAATCTATTTTATAATAAAGAATTAAAAAAACAGCTATAGCCAAAACTACCCAGAAATATTTTATTAATACTTGACTATCCATAAAAAACAAAATATCTTTTTACTTTATAAATATAGTCTTTCCTTCTTTTCTTAAGATTAAAAGAAAAGATTCTGTACTTGTAAGAATCGGATCATTCAACATAATAAAATAATGTTTAGGATTAATTTCAGAATCTTCAGTTTTAATACCTAATCCATTATATCTCTTAATGGTATCTTTATCTCTGTAGATTTTACCCTCTATCTTTTCTATTTCATTGAAAGTTACACATTGTAAACTGTTAGTTTCACAAAATAAGTATATGTTGTCTAAATCAATTTTTTCCTGGCTTTGTTTGATTTTACACTTACAAATACAGGCTTTATCATCACAGACATTTGGTTTATTAACACTTCTTATTGTAGAATATGCAACACCACCAGAGAGACCACCAGGAGATTTTTGTCTGGGAACGCCAAGCAACATACCACTAACGTCTAATCCCTTACTCTCTTTATCAAAACCAACCAAGAAAACGCTAGGCTCAAGATAAAATTGAATTATATTAGAAACACTTTCTTCATATTTATTAATCTCATCAAAAACGGTTACAGGGGTTCCTCGCTCTTTATCACTATTAGGAATAAATATACCAACAAATTTAACTATTACAAAAATTATTAAAACTGCAAAGGCAATTCCTACTACTAAACCAATCAAACCCTGTAATGTAGTAAAATCTCCTTTCTTCATATATTAAAATAAAAGAATAAGAATATTTAATTATTGTGTTTTATCAAAAATCACCTGGATTGCCCCCAGGACATATAGGTTTACCTTCATCATCATTACAAGAAACACCTATAGTAGAGCCACTACAATAATATTTAACTGTAGTACCACCGCTACCAACATCAACATTACCATCATTATCAAGATCCATACTAAAAGGTTGTTTACAATATGCAGATGTTCCTCTTATTGCGGCCGGAAAAGACCTAGCTTGTTCACATCTCTGCCTACAAGTTTCAATAGCTAAATTCCTATCAGTTCCAGCAGTAGTTCCATAAAATATACTTCTTATACTCTTGCTTAAACTAGAAGTTCCACCTAAGAAAAATACAGCAACAACAATTAAAACTATAACCAACAAAATTATAACAATTAAAGTGTTTAAACTTAATTCTTGACCTTTTTTATTCATTATATCACCTTTTTGTTTAATTTTATATATTTTCTCTTATTTATAAAATTTTTGGATTTATTTCCATATAATTGCATAACTAACCAGGTCCTTCTGCTCCCTCCAAACAAAACTAATTCCAAAGTCTTTACAGTAATCTGGACTATTTTCAACCAAAATTCCAGAACCGCTAGTACTACCTTGCATTTTAAATTCACAGTACGGCGGAACTATTTCACTTAATTCAGTAAGAGGAATTGGTCTAAACAATACAGTAACAAGAGCAGTCACGCCATTAGCATCTTCAAAATCAACATAAACCGTTATTCCACTATACCCTTTCTTCAGGGCAGTTCTTGATATAGGAGAACTTTTAATCCCTTTATCAGTCTCTGCAACTACCAAAGGATATAATTCAAATGAACCAGCCTTCATACCACTCTTGGTCTCTTCCATTACATTCATTTCAAAATCTTTAATATCTTCGTGGTAAAGATAATCTTTATAGTTATCGTCAAATTTAGTCCTCATATCACGATATTTAGATAAATACTCTTTTTTTGTATTGGTGGTTTTTGCCAATAATCTCGCAAACCAATAGTAAGAATAAGCGAGAAATCTTTTTTCACGCTCATTGACGGTATCCTTAATCTGTATATTTGTAGCACGAGTATAGTAACCAGAGGAATCTCTCCTATATGCGCCTGCTTTATTAGAATCAGTACTACTTATTTTATCAGCTCTAGTTTCGTATAAATCAGCGCAGTAAAGTAAAATAACAATTTTATTTGCGCCACTACATAATTTCACCGCTTCCTGATCAAATTTGTCACTATTTAAAATTTCAGCAAACCTTCTAGCATCAGAATTAGGATATTCCTTTCTTAATTTTTCTAAAGTGCCAGTATCCAGGTTTGTTTTATATTGTTTATATAACCCATCTGCTTTTTCTTCATCACCTGTTTGTTTTTTAGCTAAGTTA
>JACPDD010000038.1 GCA_016184205.1 Candidatus Levyibacteriota bacterium
GAAACTGAGAAGAAAGATGAAATAATAAAAGAGATTGAGAAGATATATGGAGATGGTAAGAAAGAATACATAGATGGCCTTTCGGTAGAATATGATAAGTGGAGATTTAATTTGAGAAAGTCGAACACAGAGCCGTTCTTGCGGCTCAATTTAGAAGCAAAATCCAGCGAGCTCATGGTGGAAAAAAGAGATGAAATGGTAAGTTTAATAAAAAGCTATGGATAATATTGATAAGTCTAATTTTAGGCAGTTTATTCTGGATGTGCCTAAGAGTTTTGAAGTTGGGTTAAATCTTGCTAAAAATATAAAAGTTGACGGAAATTTTGAAAGCGTAACTGTTTCAGGAATGGGAGGCTCTGCTCTTCCTGCAAATCTACTTAGAACTTACTTAAATGACCTTTTTAAAATACATATCAATCGCTCCTACTTACTTCCTTCTGAAGCATACAACAATTCGCTCAATTTTATAGCGTCGTATTCTGGAAATACGGAAGAGACAATAAGTTCACTTGAAAAGGCGCGTTCGGCAGGTTTAAAATTCGTAGGATTATCAAGCGGAGGTCGCGTCGAAGAGTTATGTAGAAAGTACGGCGCGCCCCATATAAAGCTTCCGCTTCCCTACCCAAATTTTCAACCTAGAATGGGAACCGGATATTTTTTTGGCGCCATGCTTGCGCTTCTTATAAATCAGGGGCTAGTTCCCGATACAACTTCTGAACTTAAAGCGCAAGCCACAAAACTTGAGTCGAGCATGAATGATTTCGAAGAAAGAGGAAAATCACTTGCTAAAAAATTGGTTGGAAAAACTCCTGTTATATACTCTTCTCCAAAATTCAAGCCTGTTGCCATGGTTTGGAAAATTAAAATAAATGAAAATGCAAAAACTCCTGCTTTTTGGAATTTTCTTCCCGAAATGGATCACAATGAATTGGTCGGGTTCACAAATCCGCAGGGAAAATTCTTCGCAGTTATGCTAAGAGACAATGAAGACGACTCTCGCAATTTTAGAAGATACGGTGCTACTGCTAAGTTGCTTTCGGAAAAAGGAATAGATAGCGAAATTATTGACATGGAGGGCTCAGATGCTTTCTATAAAATGTTTGCCTCCATTGCTATTTCGGACTGGACATCATACCACTTAGCTCTTTTGTACAATCAGGATCCGACTCCTGTTAATATGGTAGAAGACCTCAAGAAAATCCTCATCTCCTAGGCTTGATAAATTTTTCAAATAATTTCATAATATTTATATATGACAGCTGTTCAGAGATTTGTCGTGGATTTAAAAAATGCGGACGAAGATAGCGCTCTTCATGGAAAACTAGGAGCAGAGCTTTCCACCCTTGCTTTACTTGGAATAAATATTCCGAGCGGGTTTGTTATTACCACCGAAACCTACATTAAATTCTTGGAAGCAAATAACTTAAAGCAAAAAATAAGGCACTTGATGGTTCATTTTGACAAGAATGACAAGAAAATGGCGGAGCATATTAAAAATAATATTCTTAAGGCCAACATCCCAGATGACGTATTAACTTGGATATTTAGCTACTACAGGAGCCTTGGTTGGAAAGACAGCGAGGCTTCGCTTTTTCCCTCTCCTACCGATCCGTATCTGAGGCTCGCAGTGAAAACAAATATTAAAGGCGAGGCTATTCTTATTCAATGTATTAAAGAAATTTGGGCAAGTTTTTTTGAGCATGATTTACTTATGCATCGGCTTCATCGGAATTTAAGTCATTTCAGAACCGGCGTTGCAATAATAGTTCAAAAAAACCTGTATCCGCAAAAATCAGGTTATATCCAACATGGAGATATTGTCCTCGCTAAGGGTCCGACCCTGCTGGAAAGGGAAGAAAAGGAACTTCGAAGAATAGAAGAAATGATTGCTTCTGAATACTTTTTCCTAAAAAAGACAAACTGGATAATTTCCAAAGGTAAAATTTATATAGTTGGTATTAGTCCCGCTACAGATACTCAAGCTAAAGAAGAATCAGCGCCAACAAGACCAACAGGGAGAATTGTAACAGGAGTGCTAAAAGTGATAAACAATAAAAAAGATATGGAAGGAATAAAAAGCGATGATATATTGGTGCTTGAAGCTTTAAAAAATTACGACGACATCAAAGCTTTAAGGCATGCTAGGGCGCTTGTTGTAAGCACAGGGATAAATAACCCACATATGGAATTGGTACTTGATAAGATGGGATTTCCCGTGGTTGTAGACCGCTCGGTAAAAAACAAACTAAGAAATGGGATGGTTGTAACCGTTGATGCTACTAGGGGAAGGGTGTACCAAGGAGAATTCCGCTTAGACTAAGAACTTTCTTACAACTCCAACTACTTTTCCCTGGATAGCAAGAGTTGACGGATAAATTGGCTCCATTGTTGAATTTGCGGGTTTTAGAACTACCCTACCATCTTCTTTGTAAAACTTCTTAAGCGTTGCCAAATTATCATCTACAATAGCAACTACAATGTCTCCGTTGACTGCTTCTGACACTTTTTCCACAACTACATAATCGCCGTCCAAAATTGCGTCTTCAATAAGCGAACTTCCTTTGACCTGAAGCACATAAGCCGTATGCTTTCCGGAAATCATTGACGCTGACACAGGGAAAGATGCATTTGGGTCTTGGTGGGGTTCAAGAGGCCTCCCAGCCGCTATATAACCCATGAGAGGCAGGTCAACAGAGGTTTTGCCGCTTAAATGAGAATAAGCCTTTTCCTCGATAATTTTTAAAACTCTTGTGTTTCCATCAACCTTTTGAATATAACCTTTGTCAACTAGAGACTTAATTAGGGCATGAATAGTGGACTTAGCTTTGTGTCCGGTTGCTTCTGCAATTTCACCAAGAGTTGGAGAATATCCGTATTGTCTTTGAAACTGCGCAAGATACTCTAGCACCTCCCTTTCCTTTCTGTACAAAACTCCTGCCATATTAATAATTTATACGAAAATTAGAAGAACTTTGTCAAGAGGACAAACAGTATCAACTCGAAGTTCGCAAATCGCAAATCGACGAGCGAAAAGCGACAGGCGATAAACATTTTAGTCTGTGCTAAAATAGTTGTCCTATGAATTTTCAACTCGTTTCCCCTTTTAAGCCAACAGGAGATCAGCCGCAGGCAATTAGAAAGCTAACGGATAATTACAAGAAGGGCGTTAAACACCAGGTTCTTCTCGGCGTAACCGGAAGCGGAAAAACCTTCACCATGGCAAATATTATCCAAAATGTACAAAAGCCCACTCTGGTCATTTCCCATAACAAAACTTTAGCCGGACAACTTTATCAGGAATTTAAAGAGTTTTTTCCAAACAACGCTGTTTCCTACTTTGTTTCATATTATGACTACTATCAGCCGGAAGCCTACATTGCCCACTCAGATACCTATATAGAAAAAGAGGTTGAGATAAATCAGGAAATTGACAAATTACGGCTTTTTGCAACCACAAACCTTATGACAAGAAAAGACGTAATAGTTGTTGCATCGGTTTCCTGTATTTATAACATTGGTTCCCCTGCCGAATATGGAAAATTTATACTGGAGTTAAAACCCGGATTAAAACTGTCACTTAGAGATATTCAGCTGCGTCTTGTGGATTTGCAATACGAAAAAAATGACTACTCATTTCAAAGAGGAACTTTTAGGCTTAGGGGGAATTCAATTGACTTACTCCCCTCTTATTCTGACTCAGCAGTTAAGATACAGACAGACAGCGACAAAATTACAGCTATTTACGAGTTTGATCCTTTAACTGGCGAAAAAACTAAAAATCTTAATTATGGTACGGTTATTTATCCTGCTAAGCATTTCATGACAGACCCAGCAAATTATGGCAGTGTTTTTACTCAAATTAGAAAAGATTTAGCTATGCGAACTGACAAATTGCGAAAAGCGAACAAACTTCTGGAAGCCGACAGGCTGACAAAAAGAGTTAGGTACGATTTGGACATGATTAGAGAAGTAGGTTACGTAAATGGCATTGAAAACTATTCCAGATATTTTGACGGAAGGAAGCCTGGACAGCCACCTTTTTCTCTTCTTGATTACTTTGAACAAGCATCGGACGATTTTCTAACCATTATTGACGAGTCGCACATGACTTTGCCTCAAATAAGAGGTATGTACAACGGAGACAGGGCAAGGAAAGAAGTTCTTGTTAACTACGGTTTTAGACTCCCTTCCGCGTTTGACAACAGGCCGCTTAGATACGATGAATTCATGCAAAGAGTTCATAAAAGTGTGTATGTGAGTGCGACTCCCAACGAGTATGAAATTTCCCTGGCAAAAGAATTTCCCGACGCAATTGCAGAACAGCTTATAAGACCAACCGGTCTTGTAGACCCAAAAGTATCGGTGAGACCTACAAAAGGGCAAATTGACGACTTAATTAAAGAAATAGAAAAGCGTGCAAAAAAAGGCGAGCGGACTTTGGTTACCACGCTAACAAAAAGAATGGCTGAAGATTTAACCACATACCTTGCAGAGAGAGACGTTAAGGTGGCTTATCTTCATTCGGACATTGAAACTTTGGATAGGCAAGATGTGATAGATGCATTAAGAAGCGGAGAGCACGATGTTATTGTAGGAATTAATTTACTGTGGGAAGGACTTGACTTACCGGAAGTGTCACTTGTTGCAATACTTGATGCTGATAAGGAAGGATTTTTACGTAGTCGAACATCGCTCGTTCAAACTATGGGAAGAGCAGCCAGAAATATGGATGGAGAAGTAATCATGTATGCGGATATGGAAACAGGTTCAATGAGAGAAGCTATAAAAGAGGTTGAAAGGCGCAGACAAGTGCAAATTGGTTATAATAAGAAGCACGGAATCACTCCTCAATCAATTCGAAAAACAATAAGAGCAAAACTTGTTGAACGGGAGAAGGAAGAGAAAAATCTTAACATAGATTTTCTGCTTGAAATGGGAAATAAGGAAGTTTTACTGCCGGATGAAAGAGAAACAGTAATTAAGAGATTGAGCAGCGAAATGAGACATGCAGCAAAAGATTTGGACTTTGAAACCGCAGCCCTTCTTCGCGACCGCATCCGATTTATAAAAACCAGCCAGTCCTAGTAGCTTGAACTGCATCCCTCGCTCTTCGCTCCACTTGATAAGGCAATGTATTATTTCTTAATCTTGAAGCAGACTCTTCGCCAAGCGCATTTTTAATATTGTCATTTATTGATGCACCTCTGATTATCGGAATCCTGTGACTGTGACCACTTATTTGGGAAGACAATAGCTCTGTTGTATATTCTTGCGACTCGTTTATTGTATTGAATCTTATTCCAACCCATTCGCTACGAACTTTTTTGGGTACATTAATCCAGTATCTATCTTCCACCATCATTTCGATTGAATAGCGTACAGAAGTACGAAGTTCTTTATGCGCTGGTACTTTGTATTCCACTACCAACTTAACTTCTTGGGAAACAGGATCCCCTATTTTAGTAGCTAATAATTGTTCGGACGTGATCGTTCCGGATTTCCATAGTCTTGCTTTAATATCTTGAAGTAGAGAAGGGACTCCGTTGGTTATAACTATTGCATCAAGTGCCGAGCTTGCTCTCTGATTATACTCGGCAAGTTGCTGTTGCTTGACTCTTTCAGCAACTTTAGCCTCTTGCGATATCCTTGCCTGTCTTTGTCTTTCCTGTTCAGTCAGCAATTTCTCTGATTCAACTGCTAATCTTGCTTGTTCTCTTTCACCTTGCACTTGTCCAATAAATTTTTCAAGCCATGACATAACGGATGGATTATAAATCAGTCATATCGATGAGTCAAATTCAAGAGTTGAGATTGGATACCCTTGCAAGGGCTTTGTCTTTGTCGATTGGATTCATTCGAGACTTTCGAACAGCAGATCTTATCGTTTCAATAGTCTTATCATAAGTTTGCGTATCCACCGGATATGGAGTCGCATCTTTCCCACCATGAGCAAATGAGAAGCGGGCAGGGTCTTCATATGAAGGTACTGCTCCATAAATTACTTCGGCAACAAGAGCGAGAGCTCGTATAGTCTTAGGCCCAACACCTTCTGTTGCAATTAATTCTTCATAGTTTTTAGGTGAAATTTCTTTAAGCCTATTTAAAATTTTCTGAAGATATTTACTTTTTTGAAATTCCTCCTGCAGAACCGGATGATATGTAAATTCGGTTCTTTCGAGCTTTAGTAAAGTCATCTGTTCCTTTCCCCTTTTCATTCTAAGAGACTGGCTAAGAGGCGAAGAATATGAACTAATAATCTCTATGTCCTTTAGCAAACTATTTATATTATTTTTTACAAGCTCAACAGATGTATCCCTTGTTTTATTGCTACTTTTTGCAACAAGATTTAAAACTCGATTGTAAAATACTTGAGATGAAATTCCAGAATGCGGCTCTTCAACAAAATTCTTAGGGTCCGACCCTTCTTCAAACCAATGATACCGCCTGGCTGAGCTTGTTTTAGTATTCATTCCCTGTTGCACAACTGCCCAAGCTCCATTTTTACTAAAGAAGAAAACATGATGATAAAGTTGGTAACCGTCCTGGACTAGCGAGGAATCTACTTTAGCTGCAAGCTTAGATGAGCGAACCAAAGTATTTGCTTGAGTTGGTCTAAAATTAAGCCTTTCACTCCAACCTAAAATTTGGTCTGGCGTTTTTCTTGATGTCTTACCTTTTCCGCCTGCCATAAATATTCCCAGATCTCTTTCCTGTCCTCTGATTGCCTCTTTAAGAGCCCCTGTGAGCACTGTAGTTAGCCCAGAAGCGTTCCAATCAAACGCCAAGACAGTACCTAGCGTCTGGAACCAAACCGGGTCAGCAATTCTTCTTATAAACTCGTCAGGGCCGTATTCATCAATAAGAACTTCAACCATTGCTCTGCCTAGCTTTACCATCCTCTCAAACAGCCAGGGAGGACATTTTCCGTAATCTAATGTAAATGTTGCTATGCCCCGTCTCATAATAATTTACTTAACAGTCTGATTATACCATCAGTCACAAAGCGTCTGAATTTGTTTAAATGTTTCAAAACATTGAATAGAATTCACATTTAGGAAGTTATGTTTTCTATGTGTTCTATTTTCAGTTCGCTTCCCGAAATGTCTATGCCGATTGCATCAATTCTCATTTGCTCGGGAAGATTCTTATGAGTCATTTTATAAAACTGCGCGGTTTTAATAAGAGGCCTAAGTTTCCAAGGTGCTATTGCATCAAAAGGAGTTCCAAAATTATCGGAGGAACGGGTTTTCACCTCAACAAAAACCAGCACTTGTCCTCCCCTTGCCGAAGGATCGGTAGCTATAATGTCGAGCTCGCCGTATCCGCGTCTAAAGTTTCTCTCAATTATTTTGTAGCCTTTTCTCTTGAGGAATTCGCAAGCCTTGTCTTCACCCAATCTGGCAGTTGGATTGGAAATCTTCATTAAACTTTAGTTTATTCTTCTTAAGTGGTAGAGCTTTGCTCTTCTGACTTTTGTTTTGGAATGAGATTTTACATCAACCTTTTCAATGTTTGGAGAAGAAATGGGCCAAATTCTTTCAACTGCAATATCGCCAACAAGTTTTCTAACCGTGAAGCTTTTATTTTCTCCACGGCCGCGAACTTGCAGAACTACCCCTTCAAAAATCTGAATTCTTGTCTTCTCATCTTCTCTAATTTTCTGATGTACCCTAACCAAATCGCCCGGCACAAAATCAATAGTCTTTATCATGAGACAATTATAGCACAACTAGCCACTAGTCGCTAAGAACTAGTTGCTCTCTTTCTTTTTACAAGCCTCTACGAAGGCCATGAAAATGGGGTGGGGAGAAAGGGGTCTGCTTTTGTACTCAGGATGCCCTTGAGTTCCCAAGTAAAAAGGGTGGACGGCTTTGGGCAATTCGATAATTTCCGCAAGGTTCTCAATTTTGGAGCGGGCAGAAATTACAAGACCGGCTTTTTCAAAATTTTTGAAAAAGTCATCATTGAATTCATATCTGTGTCTGTGTCTTTCTGCTGTTAACCCAGACCTTTTGTCTATAAAGCCGTTGTACTTATCATATATCTCATACGCCAGGGTGCCTTTTTTGACAATTGCTTCCCATGTTCCAAGCCTCATGGTTCCGCCGTAAGCTCTTCTTGCCATAATTTCTTTTTGTGCAGGCATTAAATGAATTACAGGATGCTTTGTAGTTTTTGAGTTTTCCTCGCTATTTGCATCTTTCCATTTAAGAATGTCACGGGCATAAGCAATTGTAGCAAGCTGCATTCCGTAACAGAGTCCCAAATACGGAATCATATTTTTTCTAGCATAGCTTGCTGCCGCTATCATGCCCTGGGCGCCTCTTTCCCCCCAACCAATTGGGACAATTATTCCGTCGGGTTTTCCTATTAGAGTTACTCCTTCTTTCTCGACTTTTTGCGCGTCTACCCAGCGGGTTTTGACATCAACACCAGCTTGACATGCGGCATGGTCAATAGCATCAAAAAGAGCTGCGTATGAATCTTTTAGTTGGTACTCCCCTGTTCCAAAATATTTCCCAACTATTGTTATTTCTATTTGCTTTGACTTTTTGGCTTTTAACTTATCTATTAATTTTTTCCATGCGGTAAGATTTGGTTTTTTCGCAGAGAGTCCTAGCTTTCTC
>JACPDD010000039.1 GCA_016184205.1 Candidatus Levyibacteriota bacterium
CCACAGAGATAACGTGGTTGGCTTTGCTGCCAGGGTACTTAAGGCAGAGGATGTTGAGGGTTCAAAATATATAAACAGCAGGGAGACTTTGGTTTACCACAAAGGAGAAATGTTCTTTGGGCTAAATATTGCAAAAGAAGAAATTAAAAAACAGGAACAAGCAATAATTGTAGAGGGAGAATTAGATGTAATTGCCTGCAATATGGCGGGAATAAAAAATGCGGTTGCAATAAAAGGAACAGCATTAACGGAAAAACAAGCAATTTTAATCGGACGTTTTGCACCAAAGGTAAGCTTGTGTTTGGACATGGACTCGGCCGGATTTGAAGCTACAAAGAGAAGTCTTCCCATTCTTGAAAGAGTTGGACTTACAACTACAGTTATAGTGCTTGGGGATGGTAAGGATCCGGATGATGCAGCAAGAGCAGACCCGATTGCTTTCAAAAAAGCAGTTAAAAAGGACTTAGGAATCTATGATTTTATGCTCTCCGAATTTGTTGGTAAATTTAGCAAAGAAACTGTTGAGGGTAAGAAAAAAATAACAGATGAGATGCTACCGCTTCTTTCAAATATACAAAACGAGATAGTCAAGGAGCATTATGTAAAAAAATTAAGCAGGGAAATTGACACTTCTACGGAGTCTTTATTTAGACAGATGGAAAAGCTTGATAAAAAGGATAAGGCGGCAGTCACTTTTGAGGCAAATCATAAAGATAAAAGAGGAAGAAAAGAAATAGTTGAGGAGTACTTAATGGCTCTTATTTTTCAGTCCCAAGACGGAAAAAAATACTTTGACATCCTGCTTGAAAGGCTTCCTGATTATGAATTTGAGAAGCCGTCTTATAGAAAAATTGTTGAAAAATTGAAAACATCTCCAAACTTGACTATTACTTTGCCAAAAGAACTTATAACAACCTATAACATCTGGATGCTTCTTCCTCTTCCTAAGTTTGGAGACAGTGACCGTTTGGAAGATGAGATATTTAAGAAAATAGAAGAACTTAAGACAATGGAAACAAAAAAGAAAAAATTTCAGGAATGGAAAAACATACAAGCATAAGCCAATTTTGTCCCATCAAGGCAGTCCTACAGGGTTTATTTAAGCTCAAATTAGTGGTAAAATAGAAAGATGACCCATTCGACTTCGCTCAGGGTCATAGTGAGGACATTCGGCTGAGCTCAGTCGAAGCCTAAAATCGAATCTATGAAGAAAAAAATACCAGATATTATTTCGGGAATTATTAAATCCGCAAAAGACAGAGGATATATAACTCAGGATGAGATTTTAGCAATCTTTCCAAGGCCCGAAGAACATATAGTTGAGCTCGATACTTTATATGACAAATTAATGAAGCTCAACATTGATGTTTTTGAGTCTGTATCATCAGAGCAAGAAACTGAAAAATCACTCGCAAGCTTGGAAAAGGAGCTTGAGGCCTTAACAATTCTTGCAGAAGGAACAACCTCAGATCCGGTTAGAATGTATCTTAAGGAAATTGGAAGAATTCCCCTTTTGACATTTGATCAGGAAATTGATTTGGCTAAGAAAGTTGAAAAAGGAGACAAAAAAGCAAAGCAGAAATTAATCAACTCAAATCTTAGACTAGTTGTCTCAATTGCCAAGAAGTATGTTGGGCGAGGATTGACCCTTTTGGATTTAATTCAAGAAGGGAATCAGGGCTTGATACGCGCAGTTGAAAAATATGATTGGAAAAGAGGATTTAAGTTTTCAACCTACGCAACTTGGTGGATAAGGCAGTCAATTACCCGCGCAATTGCGGATCAAGCAAGAACGATTAGAATCCCTGTCCATATGGTTGAAAACATAAACCGCTTCATGAGAACACAAAGAAAATTAATGCAGGAGCTGGGACGCGAGCCAACACCCGAAGAGGTGGCAAAAGTACTGGGGATTGAGCCTGAAAAAGCAATGGAGATTATTAAAATTTCCCAAGAGCCTGCCAGCCTTGAGTCTCCTGTGGGAGATGAAGAGGACAGCCGCTTAGGTGATTTCATACATGATACAAATGCACCCACGCTGTTTGATACAGCAAGCAGGGAGCTTTTAAAAGAGCAAGTAGATCAGGTTTTGTCAACGCTTTCAGATAGAGAAAGAAGAGTTCTTGAGGAAAGATTCGGATTAAAAGACGGAAAGCCTAAGACCCTTGAAGAGGTTGGAAAGATGTTTGCGGTTACAAGAGAAAGAATCAGGCAAATCGAAGCAAAAGCGCTTAGAAAATTGCGCCATCCATCCCGTGGCAACAAACTGCGAGACTACTTAGGATAACTTTTACTTTCGCATCATATCGGCAGCTATGCCGATGACAATTAGTACAACGCCGAGCCACAAATTAGCTAGCGATGGCACTAGTGATGAAAGCAAAAATCCTAAACCAAGACCTACTAAGCCATGCATTAAAACGTGGCCGCCGAAGCACTGTTTCATTTTCTCATTCATTTTTATCACCTCCTTCCATTTCTTAAGAGTAGAGTGTGTCACCGTTTAATTATATCATCAAAAACACAGAGCTGTCTTCTTTACTTTTTGGAAATTCTTTTATAAGCTTAAAATAAAGTGAGTAGAGAACTTGACAATTCTTCTGTTTTGGAAGAGCTTCATGAAAATGAAGAAAAGCTTCATAGAGATGAGAGGAGGATAGAAATAGCATTTATTCTGGTTGCAATGTTTATCCTATCTTTAACTGCAGGAGTATCATATCTTATTAGTAAATCAATTATCACAGCAAAGTCCACCGAGACAATAGTTAATATTTCACCATCAATTTCCGTTACGCCAACAGCTTCTCCCTCTCCTGTTTTAACAACCCCTTCGCCAACGCCTATTGTTACAGAGAAGCCAAGCGAATCTACTGTTAAAGATTACTATATAAATACCGGATATGGGACCAACAAGTCTACTGATTGGACAGATGTATTTGGAGCAGCAGCTACTGCAGATATAGGAGAGTACCAAAATATTAAAGAGGTATCTTTTGAAGCATTTATTAATATCCCTTCGGCAAATGGTAGCGTTTCTGTCAGGCTCTTTAACAAAACAGACAAGCATCCCGTATGGAATTCAGAGGTAACAAGGGACGGGACTTCGGATACTTATAATTTCATTTCTCCCACAGTTGTCTATGACATCGGTCCAAAGTTATATCAGGTGCAAATGAAAACGCAATTTGGTGTTATAGCAAATCTTACTTCATCTAGAATTCACGTGGTAGTAAAGTAAAAGCAGACTCGGGGAAATTTTATTTGCGGCGCTTTTTCTTTTTTGCGGCTAGCATTTGGCGCTTTATTTCAAGCCTTTTTGCAGTTTTATGTGAGCGGGACTTTTTTCTTTTTCCAACTCCCGTATTTCTTTTTGCCATAAAGCTTAGTATACACTATTTGCTCTGGGGAAGGTTTTACTGCTTAGGAAGCAAGCTATGCAGCTTGAGCTTTGTATCCAGTTTTCTTGATTGTAGAAAGAATCTTCTCTGGGGTAACTTTATCTTCGTCAAATTCTACTTCGCTCTCCTGTTTGGCATAATTAGTTCTTGCGCCTTTTACGCCATCTAAATCTTCTAAATCAAAATCAATATTCATCGCGCAAGAAGTGCAGTGCATTCCGTCAATCTTAAATTTTTTCTTAACTATTTTGGTCATATTACCTCAATAGTCCCTCCATACATGCCCATTGAGCAAGTAAAAGCAATTTTGCCCACCTGTTTAGGTGTAAATGAAAGCGAATATGATTCATTAGGCTGCAAGTTTTTGCTTATCCCCAGTGACGGTATTCTAAATGCAGATGCACAGCTATAAGTACCTTCGGACTTTAAGTTTAACTTCACTGGCTTATCTTTTCTTACAGTTATAACGTTTGGTGTATAACCTCCTGAAGTAATTGTAAGGTCAACATTTTGAACGCCGTCTATAACTCTTACATTAGAAAATCCCCAGTTAGATTCTGTCTGGTCTAGATTAAGATTTGCAGCTAAAGATTGTAGGGTTACAGGTGAACCGCCGGCAACAAGAGAGCCATTTATTGAAGTTATTCCTAAATAAAGTACTGCCAAAGCTGCAATCTTTAGGAATTTACCTCTGAAGTTATCTCCTAGAGTGCTTGTTAGCCATCCGACTCCAAAAAAGAGAGGTGTTGTTCCTAGCACAAAGACAGCCATAATCGAAGCTCCTAGGAACGGACTGGCACTACTAATGGCAAGTGTTTCCATTGCTAAGGTTGTGCCGCAGGGAATAAAGATAGTCATTGCTCCAAGGATTGCCGGTGCGAACAGTTCCTCACTCTTTGATTGATTTCTAACCTTCCTCAATAGAAATTTCGGAGGCTGTATAGCTGCATACCTAAAAATTGGATGAACATTTAGTAAATTCAAAGCAACGGCAATCATATAAATTCCTGCAACAGCCTGCATGATTGTCTGGGTAGTCTGAGTTATGCCTATTGCGCCTCCAAAAGCTCCTAAGACAAAACCTAAAATCGTGTAAGCCACTAGCTTAGTGGACAGAAATGCAAGAGTCGGAAAAACAGCATCTTTGCGGTTAATGCCTTTTTCAATTTCGGCTTCTTCTCTTGCTGCAATAGATGAGGCTAAAAGTCCGCCCTGAACAGTTAGGCAAGTAAGGCCACCCACAGTTAACCCAGTTAAGAATATTACCCATAGATTAAAAGAGTTAGATATTAACTGAGGATTTGCGCCAATTCCACCATTTTGCAAAAGCATTATCTTAAATAAGAGAAAGACAATAAAAAGTGTTGCCACAAAGAGAGCTATAAGTAGAAATTTTTGTGCCCAGTTATCGCTCACACTTTACTTATTCTATCAGTTTTATTCTAAATACGCTGTCTTTTAAGCAGGAGCGAATTAGATACTACAGAGATTGAACTAGTTGCCATAGCAACCGAGGCAAATATTGGATTTAGCAAAATACCAAAGAAAGGGTATAAAACTCCCATTGCTATTGGTATTAAAGAAACATTGTAACCAAATGCCCAAAAAAGATTTAGTTTAATTGTTCTCATAGTCTTTTTAGAAAGATTAATAGCTTGAGCTACAGATTTAATGTCTTTATTTATTAAGGTAATATCAGCTGCTTCAATTGCCACATCAGTACCTGTTCCCATTGCAATTCCTATATCTGCAGCTGCTAAAGCAGGCGCATCATTAATGCCATCTCCGACCATAGCAACTCTTTTCCCCTCTGCCTGTATCTTTCGGACTTCAGTTTCTTTTTGATCAGGCAACACTTCTGCTAGAACTCTTTTAATACCGACTTGAGCTGCAATAGCCTTAGCAGTTCGCGGGTTATCTCCAGTAATCATGACTGTCTCAATATTCATTTTTTGCAAGGCTTGCACGCCTTCGTGAGCCGTGTCTTTAACTGTGTCTGCCACAGCAATGAGTCCTGTAAGCTTCTTATCAACTGCAAGAAACATGACTGTCTTTCCTTCACTTTCCAAGAGTTCAATAGTTTGAACTATTGAACTATAATTAATGTTTTCCTTTTCCAACAATTTTCGATTTCCTAGTAAAATTTTTGATTTAGGCCTGCCTGCCGGTGAAGCAGGATGTTTGGTGTTTAGTATTCCGCTAACACCATGTCCTGCTATAGCTTTAAACTCTTCGACTTTGCTTAAGGCAAGTTTTCTTTGTTCGGCAGCTTTTACTATGGCTTCTGCAAGTGAATGCTCTGATCCCTTCTCAATCGAAGCGGCAAGCCAAAGAATAATTTCTTCTTTTGATAATTTTGATTTTCGAGTTTTATTTGAAATTTGAAATTGGAAATTTGAAATTTCTGTTACTGATATAATGTCAGTCACTTCAGGTTTTCCCTTTGTTAATGTGCCTGTTTTATCAAAAATTACAGTATTGATTTTGTGAGCAATTTCCAAACTTTGGGCATCTTTAATTAAAATTCCATGCTCTGCGCCCTTACCGGTTCCAACCATAATAGCTGTAGGAGTAGCTAGCCCCATAGCACAAGGACAAGCAATAATTAACACTGCAATGCTACTTAGCATGGCAAACAAAAAGGCTGGAGTTGGACCAAGCACATACCAAACCACAAATGTTGCAATTGAAAGAATAATAACAATGGGTACAAAGTAAGACGAAATTAAATCCACCAGTTTTTGTATTGGGGCCTTTGAGGCTTGGGCCTCTTGCACCAACTTAATAATTTGAGAAAGCATAGTGTCAGCCCCAACTTTTGTAGCTTTATATAAAAAGGTGCCGGTTTTATTAATTGTTGCCCCAATCACCGTATCTCCTTTTTGTTTGTCCTTAGGTATGCTTTCTCCTGTTACCATTGATTCATCAATTGATGAATCACCTTCTAAAATTTCCCCATCAACCGGAATTTTTTCTCCCGGCCTAACCCTTATTACATCTCCAATTTGCACCTCTTCTATAGGAACGTCCACCTCTAACAATTTATCCTTAGTTTGCCGAAGGACCCTGGCTGTTTTGGCTTGTAACCCGATTAGTTTTTTAATTGCCTCGGAAGTCCCGGCTTTAACTTTAGCTTCAAAATATCTTCCTAAAAGAATCAAACCAATTATAATTGCCGCAACGTCAAAGTAAGGTTCTGGCTTAACTCCAATTCTTTGGATAATTTGTGGAAAAATAGCTACAATTGCCGAGTAACCATATGCAACAGATGTGCCTATTGCAACCAGCGTATCCATATTTGCGGTTCTATGTTTAAGAGCCGGAATAGTTGCCCGATAAAATCCTGCTCCCGCCCAAAACTGCACGGGAGTTGCAAGAAGTAGTTGTATCCAAAAGTTTTTTAAGAATAAAGGAGCTGTACTCGTAATCCCGGGAAAGCTTCCCCAAAGAATTAAAAGTCCAAGCCCCAAGCTGACAATAACTTTATTTCTTAGATTTTTTAGCTCTTTTTCTTTCTCTATTTTTTGCTCATCATCATTTTCTAGTTCTTTTGCTAGTCCTGCTTTATAGCCAACATTGGCAACAGCAGAAATTAGATCATCATCTGTAACCTTCTCTGAATCATACGTTACGCTAGCCTGTTCTGTTGCTAAATTTACAACCGAACTGCTAACCCCGGGAGTTTTTGAAAGTGATTTTTCTATCACCCTTACACATGAGGCGCAATGCATGCCTTTTATTGAAAATGTTTTCTTTACTTCTGCCATCTCAAACCACCTTTAATTTCCCATGATACATGTTCATGCCACAGGCAAAGAGAAACTCGCCTTCTTTTTGAGGCGTAATTTCGATTGTTACCCGTTGGTTTAACGGTAATTGCTTTCTAATTTTAAAATCAGACAGTACTACTTCTGATAAACAATCAGTCGAGTCAGTCCTTAAAAAATTAATTTTTGTCATTTTACCCTTGGGTATTGAAATTACTTCCGGTGAATATCCGCCGGATACTTTAATATCTATTTCACCTGCCTTGCCGGCCCGCAGGCTCTCAGCGCTAACTTCTCTTTCCTTTTTCATCAAGAAAAACCAGTAGGTAAGAACTATACCTATTAATCCAAAAATCATTACCAGTATCTTATCTGTGTTCATATACTGTTTTTCATTTATGTTTATGACCCTTCATCATAAAAAACATCACTATTGGACAAACCAGTACCAATGCAAGCAGGATTAAAAACTCCATTTAAATTTTCTCTCACCTCCCTCTGGAAAATCAATTGCCCCGATAGTAGGTCCAAAAATTGACTTTACGACTTTGCCCATTTGTTATACAAAGAAATCGTCCCGTAAACCGTTATCCAGGTTAAGCCTACTGCCGTAGCAAACCCCAAAATAAGCGACCCTAAGCTGGGACTCTGTGTGGTCTTGACTGTTTCCAAATTGATGGTGTGCATCCAGGATTGGGCCAAGCTAAACAGCAAGTCTGCCGCAATATATGACAGCAGGGCGCAAAATACCACCCAAATTCCCATCACAGCTGATGTTGCATTGGCAAAAGCTTTTGCATTAAGCATTTTTTCTCACCTCCTTAAACATATCTTAAACCTTTTTGGCAATCCAATAAACAAAAATGGCAATACCTATTAATAAAACAACATCTAATATAACGTTGCCTCCTGCGGCATTATTAACCCAAGTTAGAGAGCCGGTGATAGTTTTAGTAAACTGATCCATGTTAGAAGCAGATAGTCTACCGGTTAATGTTAGCCACAAAGCCAAAAGACCTGTTGTGAAAAAGACTGCCGAGGCAATCAGATTACTAAGTATGACAGTATAATTTTTGCCAAAAAGCACAAATGAGATAATTGGCTTCCTTATGCGTCTTTGAACACCTTGCCTGCTCTGAGGATGTCATGGATGTCAATCGCCTCGCCCCGCCTGAACCGGACTGCGAGATCGGGGTCAACATCCACCTCA
>JACPDD010000040.1 GCA_016184205.1 Candidatus Levyibacteriota bacterium
GCAAGCCGGACAATCTTCATCCAGCGATTCTGTAGTACCGTTAATCCATTCAATAAAGTCGCAGCCTTCTGCCTTTTTAGTTTCCTTGTTCCATATGTTTGTGGAGCATTTTTTCATTTTCTTTCCAAAGCGAGTCTGCGCCATTACCAACGGATTTTCGCACTTAGGACATTTTTCATCCAACTCTTCGGGCTCGTTTTGAATCCACTTGACATAGTCACATCCCTCGTTTTTCTTTGTCTCAGGATTCCAGGAACCCTTGGAGCATCTCTGCAATTTTCGCCCGGTTGGAGTTTCTGCCACGGGAGACAAGGGTGAGTTGCATTTAGGGCATAAATCTTGCATAAAAATAAATAATATCACAGTTTGAACAGTTGCGTTATAGGCAAATTATTGCTGTGGGTGCTTCTTAAGTAGTATAATACGCTTTTATGGCGCAACTATTGGGGCTTACACTTTTGTCTGCATTTATAACAGGGGTACTTCTAATTCCATTCATCGACTTCCTATACAAGATGAAACTTAGACGTCACAAGCAAAAAACAAAGGATCCCTTTGATAAGCCTACTCCTTTTTTTGATAAGTTTCATGCGTGGAAAGAGGGAACGCCATTTGGGGGAGGAATACTTATAATTGTTGTAATCTCCATTCTTACTCTCTGGGCATACGGGCTTTTGAATGTAGATTTTAAAATATGGGAAATAATCGTACTGCTTTTTACTCTTTGGGGATTTGGAGCTTTAGGATTCTATGATGATTTTAAAAAACTCAGAGGAGAAAAAGCAGGGTTTTTTGGACTTAGACTTAGATACAAGTTTGCAATCCAATGGCTATTGGCTTTTGCAATTGCAACAATCCTTTACTATCAGCTAGGCTATTCTTTTATTTTTATTAAAGGATTGGGCCTTGCCACTTTTGGAATTCTTTTTATTCCCCTTGCAGCTTTTATAATAGTTTCTTTTGCCAATGCATTTAATATTGCGGACGGGCTTGACGGACATGCGCCCGGACTTTTGCTTATTGCACTTATTGCATTTCTTGCCATTTCTGCAAATCAACTTGATGCGTCGCTTGGAATTTTTATAGCAATTCTTATGGGAAGCGTTGCTGCATTTTTATACTTCAATATTTATCCGGCAAGAATTTGGCTTGGAGATGTAGGGTCGCTATCTCTGGGTGCAACTTTGGCCGTAGTAGGACTTTTGACAGGGAAAATAATTGCTGTTGTATTTATTGGAGGAGTTTTTGTTTTAGAAGTTGGTTCTTCTCTGGTTCAGCTTTTAAGTAAAAGGTGGTTGGGCAGAAAAATTTTGCCGGCTGCGCCTTTTCATTTGTTTCTACAGCAAAGAGGATGGGAAGAGCCAAAAATCGTTATGAGATCTTGGATTTTTGCATTTTTTTTCGCAGTAGTAGGTCTTTACATCGCGTTTATTAGATAGTCTTCATGAAGCGACTGGACATCATTTTAATACTCTGTGTAGTATCCCTGACTTTTTTTGGGCTGCTTATGATATATGATGCTTCTTCCTTTGTAGCATTTAGAGATTTTGGCGATAAGTATCATTATCTTAAGGGACAGCTCTTTTGGGCTGTTGCCGGACTATCTCTTTTGTCTGCGTTTTCCCTATTTGATTATCATAAGCTTCATAACCTTTCCCTGCCTCTTATAATTGCCGCGCTAATTATGCTTATCCTTGTCTTTATTCCGGGAGTGGGAATAAGTTTAATGGGGGCAAGAAGATGGATAGACCTTGAAATTTTTATTCTTCAGCCATCCGAATTTGTGAAGCTGTCTTTGGGAATTTATCTTGCCGCATGGTTTTCAAAAAAGGAAAAAGGGCGGTTTCTCCCGTTTTCTCTTCTTCTTGGACTTTTACTCGCGCTTGTTGTTTTACAGCCTGACATGGGAACGGCTGTTGTAATTTTAGGAGAAGCTCTGGCGATTTATTTCTTATCCGGTGGTAACGTGCTTTATTTTATTTCCGCAGTTCCCATTATTTTGGCTTTGGGATTTTTGCTTATAAAAAGCTCTTCTTACAGAGCAGAGAGGCTCCAAACTTTTTTAAATCCTAACTGGGACATACAATCTGCTTCGTATCATGTGAAGCAAATATTGATTGCCCTGGGCAGTGGTGGAGTCTTTGGAGTTGGGCTTGGAAATTCCCTTCAGAAATACGCTTATCTGCCGGAAAATACGACCGACTCAATATTTGCCATAATAGCAGAAGAACTTGGATTTTTGGGTTCAACAGTTTTAATCGGTATTTTTTCAATTGTTGTTTGGCGCGGTTTTAAAATCGCGGCAGGTGCTCCTGATAACTTTGGAAAGCTACTTGCTTCGGGAATTACAACATTTTTGGCAATCCAGATGATAATAAATTTAGGAGCCCAGACAGTGCTGCTTCCTTTAACAGGAATTCCCTTGCCTTTTATTTCCTACGGAGGGTCAGCTCTAATTGTTGACTTGTGCGCGGTTGGCATTCTACTTAACATTGCAAGGCAAAGCCGCGCATAACCTGCTAAAATTAGAACATGAGGATTGTTTTAACAGGTGGGCACATATCGCCTGCCCTGTCCGTTATTGAAAATTTACCAGTTGACGCCGAGGTTTTTTTCATTGGAAGAAAATCTACTTTTGAGGGCGATAAGTCGCCCTCCTTTGAATATCAGGTAATTAAGGGACTGAATATTCCCTTTTTTAATCTTCCAAACGCAAGACTTCAGAGAAAGTTTACTCTTCATACTGTTCCGTCGCTTTTAAAATTGCCCTACGCGCTTTACCGAGCAGCAGCAATTCTTAGAAAAATAAAACCAGATGTAGTCTTAGGATTTGGAGGATACATCTCTCTTCCTGTTTGCACTGCTGCGTACTTTCTTAAGATTCCTGTTGTAATACATGAACAGACTCTTGAGGCTGGTTTTGCAAATTCGGAAATTGCAAAATGGGCTAAAATGATTTGTATTTCATGGAAAACATCCCAAGATTTTTTTCCAAAGTCAAAAACTGTTTTAACAGGAAACCCAATAAGAAAAGAGATACTTGAGCTAAAGGTCGAAGGTCGAAAGTCGAAAGTCCCCATACTATATATAACAGGTGGAAGTTCGGGCTCTCATTTTATAAATGAACTAGTTGGGGAAATCCTTCCCAAGCTTCTCCTAAAATTTCACGTTATACATCAGACAGGGGACTCCAAAATATATAATGATTTTGACAAGCTCCTTAATATCAAGAAAAGTTTGTCCAAAACGCTCTCAGAAAAATATGACCTTAGAAAGTTTACTCCAGTTGCGGAGGTCGGGCATATGCTTCAGAATGCCACGCTTGTTATAGGAAGAGCTGGAATTAATACAATTACGGAACTTGCATATCTTAAAAAACCGGCACTTCTTATTCCTCTTCCATTTGCGCAAAACAATGAGCAAAAAAAGAATGCTCTTTTTTTAAAAGACATAGGGCTTGCGCAAGTTTTAGAGCAGGGTAAATTTTCGCCTTTAAAGTTTGTTTCAAAAATAAATGAAATGACTGCCAATATAGATAGCTACACGCCAAAAGAGGCTTGGGGCAATCTTATAGACAAAAATGCAGCTTTACATATTGTTTCGGTAGTAAGCGATGTTGCAAAAAAGGAAAAATAGAAAAAACAGAAATTATCTTAGGTATTTAGGAATCTTATTTATACTCTTAGGAACTTCCTTAATTTTAACAGCCGCTTTTGTTTTTTTCTCCCCTTATGTTTTAAAAAAACCGCTACTTAGCCCACTTCCTAGAAACTTCACCGGACAAAGTATGGACATAAAAAGCCTTCTTAAAAAAGAAAAAATACAGTTTCTTGCGGTTTCTGTTGCTTCGGACTCTTCCTATTTGGTTTATTTGCAAGGCGGCGCAGAGGCGATTATATCGCCAAAGAAGAATCTTTTGGAGCAGGTACGCTCTTTACAAATTGTGCTTTCTCGGCTTACAATAGAGGGTAAGAGGTTTAAGTCTTTGGATTTTAGGTTTGAAAAGCCTGTTATCTCATTTTAAAAATTATGACTGAAGGAAAAATAGTTGTAGGAATAGATATAGGAACTTCAAAGATTGTCACGCTTATATCCCGCATTGACGAGGCACAAAATATTAACATTTTGGGAGTTTCGGAAGCTCCTTCAGTAGGCATTAAAAAAGGTCAAATAGTTGACATAGAGGAAGCAGTTGTTTCTATTAACAGCTCTTTGGAAGCGGCCGAGAGAATGGCTGGATATTCAGCTTCGCGCATAATAGCTTCTGTTGGAGGGGCGCACATAGAATCCCAAAACTCAAGAGGAGTAGTTGCAGTTTCTGCCCCGCACGGGGAAATAATGGAAAATGACCTGCTTAGGGTTATTGATGCTGCAAAAGCAGTTTCTCTTCCGTCAAGTCGTGAAATTATTCATGTGCTTCCAAGAAACTATATTGTTGATGGACATGAAGGAATAAAGGACCCAATTGGCATGACCGGAGTGCGTCTTGAGGTAGATACCCATATTATTTCGGCCGCAAGCACAACTCTTAGAAATATGGAAAAGGCATTCTCGGAAGTTGGAGTTGATGTAGACGCACTGGTTGCAAGCTCCTATGCATCAAGCCTTGCTATTCTTTCGGACACGGAAAAGGAGCTAGGGGTAGTTCTGGTTGATATTGGAGCAGGCACTACAGATATATCGATTTTTATTGACGGGTCCGTAGCATTTTCATCTGTGCTTCCAATAGGAGCAAAACATATTACAAATGATTTAGCAATTGGACTTAGAATTTCACTTGAGTCCGCGGAAAAAATAAAACTATTCCTCTCAAGCCCTGCAAAAAAACAAGTAAGAGTTGATGTAGAAGGAGAAGATGGTGAAAAGAAATCTTCGGACGAGCTGAATCTTTCCTCATTAAATCTGCCCGAAGACATAAGTAAGGCATCGCAAAAAACTTTGGTTGACGGAATTATTAGGCCCAGGCTAAATGAGATTTTTGCAATGGTTGGAATGGAAATTAAAAGAAGCGGATTTGGAGGACAAACTCCATCTGGTCTTGTTGTAACCGGCGGGGGAGCAAAAACAGTAGGAGTTACGGATGTTGCAAAAAGAGTTTTGGCAATGCCGGTTAGAATCGGGATTCCACAAAACATAAAAGGGATAATTGACGAAGTGCAAGACCCGGCTTTTTCTACTGTGGTTGGGCTGGCGGCTTATGGTGTTAACATTGAAGTTTCTTCTTCTCTTCCCTTTGGGCTTTTGTTCCCCGTCATAAAAAATATTAAGATTGGAAAACATTTTTCAAAAGCAATTGAACTTGTCAAGAGTTTCCTCCCCTAATCCCATGAAAACTAGAGTAATTGTTTCCGCAGTTATTAAAAAAGGAGACGAGTACCTTTTTGGTAAAAAGAAAGATAACACTGGGCCATATCCCAACACGTGGCATTTGGTAGGTGGGGGGGTAAATTTAGAAGAAGAAACTTTGGAAGAAGCATTGAAAAGAGAAGTCAAAGAAGAAGCGGATATTGAAATAACAAATATCAAAAATATATCTTTTGATGAGGACAATGAGCCAAATAAACACGGAGAATTAGTTCATTATGTATTCTTAGTATTCGGGGCTGATTATAAAAGTGGAAATCTTAAGGTAAATGATGAGATGAGAGAGTTAAAATGGTTTAAAGAAGCAGAAATAAGAAATCTTTCTCTTCCTCGTCCCTCACAAAAACTATTCTCACAGCTAGGAATTATCTAATTGACATGTTAGTTTTTATCTGTTAGGATTTGCTTAATTTTAAAAACTCATGTTGATTAGGCCTCAAACAACTAATTTTGCAAAAATAAGAGTCTTCGGAATAGGTGGGGGTGGAGGTAATGCAATAGGGTCCATGATATCAAGTGGCAACATTCAGGGCGTAGATTTTGTTGCTGTAAACACGGATGCACAGGCTCTTCTTATGTGCCAAGCTGTGACCAAACTTCAAATCGGTGAAAACCTTACAAAAGGCTTAGGTTCAGGTGGCGATCCTGAAATAGGAAAAAATGCAGCAGAAGAATCTTCGGAAAAGATAAAGAGCATGCTTGAAGGGTCAGACATGGTTTTTTTGGCAGCAGGAATGGGTGGGGGAACAGGTACAGGCGCAACGCCGATAATTGCAAAATTAGCAAAAGAAGTTGGAGCTTTAACAATTGCAGTTGTTACAAAACCATTTACTTTTGAAGGGACAAGAAGAATGGTTACGGCAGAGGACGGGCTTGAAGATCTTAAGGACAAAGTTGACACGCTGATTGTCATTCCAAATCAAAGAATATTGGATGTAGTTGACAGAAAGCTTTCTCTTCTTGAGGCATTCAGAGTTGCCGACTCGGTACTCACTCAAGGCGTTCAGGGAATTTCAGATTTAATTACAATGCCGGGACTTATAAACGTTGACTTTGCAGATGTTAGAACAATTATGACAGATGCTGGAAGTGCCTTGATGGGAATTGGAACAGGAGTTGGGGAAAATAGGGCTCAGGCAGCGGCAAGAACATCAATTGCATCGCCTCTTCTTGAGATATCAATGGACGGCGCTCGCGGCGTATTGTTTAACATCACGGGAGGACCGGATATTACAATGAGTGAAGTTGATGAAGCAGCAAAGATTATTTCAAGCGCTGCAGACCCCGACGCAAACATCATTTTTGGAGCAACAGTTGATGAGAGCATGCACGATCAGATAAAAATTACAGTAATAGCAACAGGATTTGACCAAGCAAGGCAAACTTTAAGAAGTTTTATGCCCCAGCAAGCAAGCCTTCCTAATAGTAATGTGAGCTCTGATTCCCAAGAGGAACCACCGCCTCCTGTTGAGGAAGCACCTCAAGAAAAAGAGGAAGATGATGACATCTTTGACATTCCCGCCTTTCTAAGACACAGAAATTAAATATTATGCAATCAAAAGAACATTCTCCTACCGGCCAGAACCCCGATGAGATCGCCGCGGGTATTGACGGTGCGGCGCGGTTCGCCAGTCAACTAACACTGTCCGATGAGGCCAGGAAACAACTCAACGGTGTACTCCAGAATGCACGCTCTTGCATGGGTGAGCAGGCCGGTTCGCCAGTGCGCATTGCTTCTGACTTGTCGGTCGCAGCCTTGAGTATGCTGGAGGCCTTCGTTACTGCCAACGAGGAGTCGCATGGCGCTTCCGGTATTTCGCGCGAGGACGCACAAGACTGGCTGTTGCATATTCTTCCCCAAATGCCCGCCTTTGAGCGTGTGCTGGTCGACGACACCAGCGGCAGTACAGCCCGGTTTTACGGGTCTTTTCTCATCCGGAATGACACCACCGCAGCGGGGAGCAACAGTCTAGAGGAAATAGGAGACGCAGCACGGTGCTTCCAGCGGTTGGTAGCTTTGGAATTTTTGATCCGATTCCCCGGGGAGTTCCCTCCCCCTCAAGCGGCTGGTGTCAGTCCTCAAAACATTTAACCTCAGCAACACTTTTACAATTTTGACTTAGCCTCAAAACCATGTCGTAATATCGCGGTTGTGCGACATAATTATTATACTTTCCAAATTTCGAGAGCAAGTTTAGCTAGTCTTTTTTGTCGTTCTTGAATATCTTCTTTTGTAAATTCATCATAATCCGCTAGTTCTTGAGTGAGTTTTATACGGCTTTCCTTTCCGTATTCTTTCTTTTTTGTCTTAAAATCCCTATTTCCGGCAGATTTATTTGATTTTCCTGTTAATAAAGTCATATTTCCAAGTCTTTGCCAAAAAGTATCCCTACCTTCCCAATCAGATCCTTCTGGTAGAATATGCTCAAGGGTAAGATCTTCCCAATCTAGTTTTGCAGAGCCTCTACTTAAAAGATTATCAATTTTTAATAAGATATATTTTCCTATTTGATTAGTAGCCTCGTAGATTTTGAAATTTACCTCAAAAACTTCGTCTGGAATCTCTTTAGCTAATTGATTGAGTTTTTCAATTACACCGTTTATGCTCTTTTTATGTTTAATTACTTGAGAAAGTTTGTAATACTCACTTTCCAAGATTTTAGCGTCTTTGCTGGAGATTGTGCTATGTCTAAAGGTTAATGTTTCAATTGCTTCGCAGAGCTTTAAGAAT
>JACPDD010000041.1 GCA_016184205.1 Candidatus Levyibacteriota bacterium
TCTTGAAAAGATGTACGGCAAGAAAATAGTCGAGTTGTTTTCCGAAACAAAAAATATCTTTGACCCGCAAAATATTTTCAATCCCAGGAAAAAAGTCGGCGGGAACCTAGATTATGCGATGCCCCATATTCGAACTTCTTGGTAAGAACAACTTAGATAAATATATCTTGACATTCGTATTGCAAGTATTATAATTGCCTCATGGGAATTAGAGAAAGAATGCAAGAAATTGCAGAGGAAGAAAAAATTGCCGCTAAGGAAAAAAGAGCAAGAGAAGTAAACAGACAAACAGAATTACAAGCTCAATATTATGAGCATCTACCCGAAGCCACACGAACACAGAGAAGACTAATGAGAGATTTAAGAGCAATTGGAGTTGTTGGGATGATTGAAGAAATGGTTGGACCAGGTACAATTACGGACCCACTTACTCCAGCACAATCAAAAAGAGCCAGGGGGAATCCTCAATTCGGTCTAGGACCAATGGAAAAACTGGAAAAGATTTTTGATGCAATTACTAACAGAGACTGGGAAACATCAGTTATCTTGCCTTCCCAAAGAGAAGACGGCTCATTAGACCCTAGTATTTATCTCCATATACATGCAAAAGGAAATCGTCCTATGCACACTCCAGAAAGACATGTCGTAGTAACTTATTCCCCGGACAGAACTCTAACAATAAAAGGCGCAGAAGTATTTTTTAAAAGCATAGTAACCAGACAAAATGCTGACGAAGGCACATTAGAAATCGCACTAGCCAGAGCTTTCAGAAATCCTGAAAAACCACTAGTGAGAGCAGTAGATTTTCATACCCCACAAGTCTACGGAAAATAATTTTATCCCCGTATGAGAGCTTCGAGGCCGGGGAGTTTTTCGCCGGAGAGGAATGCGAGCATTGCCCCTCCGCCTATTGAGTAAAAAGAAAATTTATCAAGAAGTTTTTCTTTGTCTAAAAACGCAATTGTATCTCCTCCACCTACTACAGAATATGCTCCGCTTCCTATGATTGCCTGCGCAAGCTCACTACTTGAACTATTTGATATTTGATATTTGGTATTTGGTATTTTGTGAAGAGGCCCATTCCAAATAATAGTTTTTGCGGTTTTTACCACTTCTAAAAACTTCCTTAGACTTTCTTCTGTTACATCCAATCCGTCTTCCGTAAGCTTTGCAATCACAGCCGATTCTCCTACTTTTGAAAGTGCCTCAGTTTCAGCTGCCAGCTTTCCACCAACTAAAACGTGGTCGGCAATTTCACTCATTTTTTGAATAAGCGGGAGTTTTGTTTCAATTTTTATCCCCCCCACAATTACAACAAGCGGCCTTTTAGGCTCGTCTAAAACTTTTGACAATGCAGTTACTTCTTCCTCAAGTCTAAATCCTGCAAAGTGTGGCAAATATTTAGCAATTTCAGAAACTGATGCGTTATATCTGTGAGAAACTGCAAAAGCATCATTGACATATATATCGGCAAGGCTAGCAAGTCTTTTTGCAAACTCAGGATTGTTTTCTTCCTCTTCCTTATAAAATCTGAGGTTTTCAAGTAGAAATAAATTGTCCGCATATTTCCAACCGGGAAATCCGCCAAGTTCTGCTTCGTGAGATTTTAAGCCTGTTTCTTTTTCAATCCATTTTGCAACAGGAGCAAGACTAAACTCCCTTTCTGTATTTGATAATTGAAAATTTGAAATTGAAAATTTCTTTTGTGGGCGTCCTAAATGCCCGGCAATAATAACTTTCGCTCGGCTGTTTAGTAAATACTTAAGAGTTGGCAGCCAAGCATTAAGTCTAATGCTATCGATTATTGTTGCTTGTTGCGAAAGCGGGACATCCAAATCTGCCCGCAAAAAAACACTTTTATTTAAGATTTGTACACTTTTAATACTCGGAAATTTTTTCATCTAATCAGAGAACTCCTGACAAAACATTTCGCCGTATACTCCCCCGTCTATTACCCCAACTCCCATTCTACCAAAATTAAAAGATAAAATATTTGCTCTATGTCCCGGACTTTCCATTAGCCCCCTCATTGCAACTGCAACATTGGGTGCAAGAGCTAAGTTTTCCCCTGCATAAGAATATGAAATTCCGGCTTTGTCCATTCTGTCAAAAGGAGAAAGTCCTTCTGGTGTGTAGTGAGAGAAATATCCTCTTCTGAGCATGTCTTCACAATGCTTCCTACCAACTTGCGCGAGTGCCTCATCAAAAACAACACCTGCAAGACCTTCCTTTCTTCTCTCTTCATTTACTAAAACAAACATTTCCTGTTCTGATTCTTTATCAACGGAGACCTTATTAGTTGTAAATTTAAGATTTAAAGATTCGTCGCTTTTAGGCTCAACAGTCAAAAAGTTAAGAGTGTCTAGAGCCGCTCCTCCAAAAACATTGTTAAGACTCTTCTCAAATCCTTGAGTATTTGAAACCAGAAAATTGCCTATTTTGGATTCAAATATGTAATTTTTGAGGCTGGGAGAAAGCGGAAGAGAAACAATAAGAGTCAAAAAAAATGTAACAATAACCGTACTTGATAAAAATCCCGGAATAATACCTAGAAGATTGTTTATGCGCACGACCTTTAGATTTGAAACTGCTTTTACAAATGACAAGATGGCAAACCTTCTTAAAATGGCAGATATCACAAATTCAGAAACAAAAGCAGCCAGCATAAAGCCTAAAGCATTAGAAAAGCCCATTGACAAAGAGAAAGCTTTTGTTAAAAGATTGCCAAAAAAGGCATAATATTTAAGGGCTATAAGGAATGAGACTAAAAAACTTAAAAAATCAATTATGCCGTTCACAAAGCCTACTGCATAACCTTCAATAATGTAGAAGGCAAATACAAACAAAATAATCACATCAACCCAATTGAACCCTGAGAGAAAGGACTGTGAGATTTGATTTAAATATGCCATCGAGTCCATGCCTTCATTATATAAAAGCGTGGACTACTTGTCACAGGTAGCTTCAAATATGGTATTATTAGAACCATGAAAATAGGTTGGATAAAAATTAGAAAACTCCTAAAAAAATTATTAAAAAATAAGAAAGTTACCCTTTCTACAATTTTGGGCGCGGCTCTGTTTGTATTTTTTTTCTTTTTTATCGTGAGAGATATCCCATCTCCAACAAAATTAGGCAGTCCTTCTGTACCCCAAGCTACACAAATTTTTGACAGGAATGGAAAGCTTCTTTATTCAATATACACAAGTAAAAATCAGACATTTATTCCTCTTGCAACTATCCCAAAACACATGCAGCAGGCAACAATCTCAATTGAGGACAGAAGTTTTTATAAACACGGGGCACTTGATATAAAGGGAATCCTAAGAGCTGCATACTCAATTGTTGTTCGCAAAGAACTCCAGGGAGGATCAACTTTAACACAACAACTGGTAAAAACAAGCCTTTTGTCACCTGAGCGGACTGTCGCAAGAAAAATAAAAGAAGTACTACTGGCTTTTGCAACCGAAGCAATATATCCAAAAAGCAAAATTATAGAAATGTATTTAAATCAGGTTCCGTATGGTGGAACAGCATATGGAGTAGAAGCCGCGGCCCAAACATACTTTGGCAAAAGTGCAAAAGAATTAACACTTGGACAAAGCGCTTTGCTTGCCGGACTTCCTGAAGCACCTACCACATACTCCCCTTTTGGTGCACATCCCGAACTCTCAAGGCGAAGGCAAGAAGAAGTACTCAAAGCAATGTATGAGGAGGGCTATATAACCCGCGATGAGCAGCAAAAAGCCTTAAAGGAAAAGGTTGAACTTCAGAAAGTTTCAAACAATATAAAAGCTCCTCATTTTGTTTTATATATAAAAGACTTACTTACTGAAAAATATGGGCAAAAAGCAGTTGAGGAGGGCGGGCTTAGAGTTACAACCAGCCTTGACTTAGAACTTCAGGAATATGCACAAGCTTCTGTTTCTGCTGAAGTTTCAAAGCTTAGGGGGTACAATGTATCCAATGCTGCAGCCACAATTGCAAATCCAAAGACAGGTGAGATATTGGCAATGGTTGGCAGCAAGGATTACTTTGATACTTCAATTGACGGAAACGTAAATATAGCCTTAGCGCGCAGGCAACCCGGCTCCTCAATAAAACCTATTAACTATGCTGTTGGGCTTATGGAAGGTTATACCGCTGCAACTCCTTTCATAGATAATAAAATATGTTTCCCAAATATTGCCCAACCTCCATATTGTCCAGTAAATTATGATGAAAAATTCCATGGAGTTGTGCAAGTAAGATTTGCTCTTGCAAACTCTATTAACATCCCGGCAGTTAAAATGCTAAAGCTGAATGGTGTTAACGCTATGATAGCAACAGCTTCTGCAATGGGAATAAACACCTTTACAGAGAAAGACCGTTACGGACTGTCTTTAACTTTAGGCGGAGGAGAAGTAACAATGCTTGACATGACAACTGCTTTTTCGGTTTTTGCCAATAGCGGATATAGGGTTAACTTACATCCGATACTTAAGGTTATTGATAGCAAAGGCAAAATCCTAGAAAATTATAAACCTCTTGCTTCGCCTATTTTTGGAGCAAAAGTTCTCCCTGAATCAGTCTCGTTTATAATTTCTAATATCTTGTCTGACAATAATGCCAGAGCTGAAGCATTTGGAACTAATTCTCCGCTTAGAATTGGGAATTATCCTGTTGCTGTAAAAACCGGAACAACAAATGATTTTAGAGATAACTGGACAATTGGATATACCCCATCTTATGTAGTGGCCGTCTGGGTTGGCAATAACAACAACAGGCCTATGAGTGGTTTAGTTTCAGGAATTACAGGAGCTGCGCCCATCTGGCATTCATTAATGGCACACCTTGTAGAAGGAGACTCTGCGCAGCCGTTTCAAAGACCGCCCAACGTAATTCAAAAATCCGTGTGCTCAGTTTCTGGACTTCTTCCTCCCAAAGAAGGCTGCTCTACCCGTTTTGAATACTTTATTGCAGGGACAGAACCAAAAACAGCGGAAAAGGGCAAAGAGAAAGTACTTATTGATAAAAATACCAACACTCTGGCACAACCTGGACAGACAGAAAACGTTGAAGAGAGAGAAATGCAATTAATCAAAGATGCTCTAGGAGATACCTACTGCGTGGGCTGTTCTCATCCTGATGAAGCTGCACCTACACCAACACCCGGTTAATTTTCCTTCTTTAAAACAAAAGACTCAAGTAGTATAATTTGTGCAAAACCCCGATGCAACATTGGGGGACCCCTGCCTTATCATTTATTATCTAATCTTAAGCAAGTATGGCTTTCCTGTTGGATGTTATTGTTTTATCTCTAAAGCTTCTTATTTCAATTGGCGATTTAGTGCTATTTTTAGCAAAAGTCATAAAAAGGGCAGTAAAAAAAATATATGCAAAGGTTAAGACATTGGCAGGATCCGCTAAATTTGGCTTTTATGAAAAAAGGGAGCGCAAATCTCGTACACTAAGAAAAATAAGGCACAAAGAAATTAAAATTTTTCCCCTGCCTTTTAGCAAAAAAATAAAATATTTTACATTTGGGACATTATTCTCTTTGTTTTTCATATTCACTCCTCTTCTTGTAATAATCTTTTTAGACGAATTGCCAAATCCAAGCACACTTGCAATTCAACAAAGTCCTCAGACAACAAAAATCTATGACAGGAATGGACAACTTCTTTTCCAGATATACGCTGCTCAAAATAGAACCTATATTCCTCTATCCGGAGTTCCAAAAGACCTACAGATGGCAACAGTGGCAATTGAGGATAAGAATTTTTATACAAATCCGGGATTTGACATACAGGCGATTATAAGGGCAACAATTTCCGATTTGCAGGGAAATCATCTCCAAGGAGGTTCCACAATAACTCAACAGCTAATCAAATCAACTCTACTTAGTCCAGAAAGAAGTATAAAAAGAAAAGTAAAAGAGCTCACTCTTGCGCTTTGGGCAGAACGTCTATATAGCAAGGAAAAGATTTTAGAAATGTACTTCAACCAAGTTCCTTACGGAGGAACAGCCTGGGGCGTTGAGGCAGCAGCACAAACATATTTTGGAAAAAGCGTAAAAGATTTAGACCTTGCACAAAGTGCTTTTCTGGCAGGACTTCCTAAGGCACCAACCACTTATTCCCCTTATGGCACATCGGCAAGCCTTTGGAAAAAAAGACAGAAGGACGTACTAAAAAGAATGCAGGAAGAAGGATTTATTACTAATAAACAACGGGATCAGGCACTTGGACAAGAACTTTCTTTCAATCCTCCCAGAAACCCCATACAAGCACCTCATTTTGTAATGTATGTTAGAGATCTTCTGGTAGAAAAATATGGGCTTGAGATGGTTGAGAAAGGAGGACTTAGAGTCAAAACAACCATTGACTTGGGTTTTCAGGATAGAGCACAAGCTATTGTATCAGAAGAAGTACAAAAAGCAGCAGGGCTGAATGTTGGGAATGGTGCCGCTTTGGTAACTAATCCAAAAACAGGAGAGATATTAGCAATGGTTGGAAGCAAGGATTATAAGGACCCAAATGGAGGAGCGGTAAACTTAACTACAGCACTTAGGCAACCGGGCTCCTCAATAAAAGTTGTCACCTATGGCTCTGCGCTGAGTAATGGATTTACAGCTGCAACCATACTGGACGACTCTCCTGTTTCATTTTCAAGTCCGGGCAGCCCAGTCTATGCTCCTGTTAATTATGACGGCGGATTTCATGGAAGAGTCTCTTTAAGAATCGCTCTGGCTAACTCATACAATGTTCCTGCGGTAAAAACTCTCAGCAGAATTGGTATTGAAAATATGGTGGATCTTGCTAAAAAAATGGGTATTAATACCTGGAAAGAACCAGAAAATTACGGACTTTCAATAACTTTGGGGGCAGCTGAAGTTAGAATGACAGACATGGCCCAAGTTTATGGAGTTTTGGCAAATGAAGGTAAAAGAGTAGATTTAAATCCAATTGTGGAAATTACTGATTCTCAAGGCAATATAGTTGAAAAAAATCAAAATAAAGCAGTGAATGTTTTGGACCAGGGGGTTGCATTCATACTTTCAAATATCCTATCTGATAATGCTGCAAGAGCTCAAGCATTTGGCCCAAATTCAATTCTTAATATTACGGGGCATACTGTCTCCGTTAAGACTGGCACATCTGATAATAAAAGAGATAATTGGGCATTTGGCTATACACCTTCATATGTAGTAGCTTCGTGGGTTGGGAACAATGATAATAGTCCAATGAGCCAAAATCTTGCTTCGGGAATCACTGGTGCTGCCCCAATCTGGAACAGACTCATGAGTATTCTTCTTTCTAAAAAACCTGATGAGAGACCAAATTTACCTTCTGATATTGTTCAGAAACCATGCATTGGAAGACTAGAGTATTTTGTAAAAGGAACAGAGAATCTGGTTAATTGCAACTTTGTACCAAACCCTTCACCCACCACAACGGCACTACGATAAGTCCTCTACGAGAAATTCTTCTGTATCTTGAATAGGATAAATTGTGGCAAGTCTTGGGGGTTTTCTCGCAATCTATTTCTCCAATAATCATTAAGATTTTCAGATTCGATTAATCTCCCTACTAACTCTTTCTCAATCTGGTGTCCAACATCTCTTTGGACTTCATAAAGAGTTCTTCCTCCTGTCCATGGAACCTGCCTTCCATATTTATTCATCGCCGTATATCTTTCATTTCTTTCAAGATTATCTACTCTCTTGTTTAAAGACACGACATTATTTTCGTCTATAATAGCACCAACATAATGATGGATTTTTTCTTCTAATGTCGCTTCAGGGCTTACAACTCTAGGAAGAGCAGGGTGTCCGTCAGCCGAAGCAATTCTAATAATTTCAGGGGGGATACCTCTATTCTGCATCCCTTTTACACTATGACTTTCTGACTCTTCAAAAAAATCATACTTTAATTTGCCTCCTTCTTGTTCATTTACCTCACCGTTTGCGATATACTGATTTATCTTTCTTAATCCAGTCGTTTGATATTTTTTATCCCAATCATGAGCCATAGCAGCAAGACCAAGATTCCTCCTGCTTTCAGAAGAAAGATTTAATGCCTCTGATAAAACTTCACATGCAGC
>JACPDD010000042.1 GCA_016184205.1 Candidatus Levyibacteriota bacterium
GTTAATTAGGTAGTTGCAAAGTGCGTTTCCAATGCCGGGAGAAAATACAAGGGAAAAAGTGCTTACTGCGCTAGGCGTTAATTCCCTTTGGCGGATTAAATAATCAAGGGCCGCTTTGCCAACATTATGTTTTGTTAATAGATACTGGTAAAAATCGAGTGTCAATTTATTAATGCTGTAGATTTTTTCTTTTTTTGTGGCAACACCTTTATCAAAACCACTTTCCAAAAGAACAATTCCTGCTTTTTTGGCAAGAGTGCGAAGCGCTTCAACAAATTCCATGTTTTCATACTCCATAAGGAAAGTGAATGCGTCACCGCCTTTTCCACATCCAAAACAGTGCCAAATTTGCCTTTCCGGCGATACAACAAAAGAAGGGGTTTTTTCATTATGAAATGGGCAAGGGGCTTTAAAATTTCTTCCTGCTTTTTTAAGAGGGATATACTGGGAGATAAGCTCAGCAATGTCTATTTTTTCCCTAACTCTTGAAACCTCATCCATAGTTTGACCTTGCTCACTACAAGTGTGGCTTGTATTCTACCACTTTATGACTCGTTTTTCTAAGGGGCTACTCCCACTCCATTGTTGCGGGGGGCTTGGTAGTAATGTCATAAACCACCCGCGATACATCCGGGACTTCATTAACAATCCTGGAAGATATTTTTTGTAAAACCTCATATGGGACCTTTGCCCAGTCAGCAGTCATTACATCTCCTGAAGTAACAATTCTCACCGCAACTACTTCCCCATATAGTCTTGCGTCACCTTTTACCGCTGTTGAGAATGCTCCGGACATGATTGGGAAGGATATAAAAACCTTGTCCAAAATCTTCGATTTATCAAGTTCTGACAATATAATCTTATCTGCAATTCTTTCCTGCTCCAGTCTTTTTGGTGTTACTTCTCCTCTTATTCTTACTGCATAGCCCGGACCTGGAAATGGCTGCCTTTCAACAAATTCTTTAGGAAGATTCAACTTTCTACCGATACTTCTTACTTCATCTTTGTAAAAATATCTAAGTGGTTCCAAAAGTTTTAGTTTCATTTTTTTTGGAAGTCCGCCAACATTATGATGGCTCTTAATGTTGGAAGCGTGTTTGCTGCCTTTACTTTCTATAACATCCGAGTAAATTGTTCCTTGCAGTAGGAACTTAACATCTTTTCCCAAGTCTACGAATTTTTTCATTTCCCGCTCAAATAAGTCTATATATAGCTTGCCAATAATTTTTCTCTTTTTCTCAGGGTCCAAAACTCCTTTAAGTTTTCCAAGGGCTTCTTCTTTTGCATCAACCACTATAACTTTTGCCTTATATTGTTTAAAGATCCGCTCAACGTGTTCACGTGTCCCCTCACGCATTAGACCGTTGTCTACAAAAACAGGCAGGAATTTTCTGCCTATCGCCTCAGCAACTAAGACCCCGGCAACTGTTGAGTCAACTCCTCCGGAAACCGCGCCAATCACAAAATTCTCCCCTACGGTTTCCCTTATACCAGTTTTTAAACTATCTACATCGATATCGTGGCTTTGTCTTTTAGAACCGCAGATTTTTATAAAATTGGAAAGAATTTGGTCTCCTTTTTGCGTATGGGAAACTTCCGGATGAAATTGGACAGCGAAAAGATTCCTTTTTTTGTCGCAAACAAACGCAAAAGGCAAACTTTCTGTTCTGCCTACAACTTTAAATCCTGAGGGAAGAGATATAACTCTATCTCCATGAGACATCCACACAATAAATTGTTTGGGCAATTTATTTGAGATTTGAGATTTGACATTTGACATTTGAAGCTCTGCAGGTCCGTATTCTTTCTCTCCTGCAACAACTTTACCCCCCAAAGCTTTTGACATAAGCTGCATCCCATAACAAATCCCAAGAACCGGTATTCCTAAAGCAAAAATAGAAGAATCAATAGAAGGAGCGCCCTTTTCGTATACAGAAGATGGACCGCCTGAAAGAATTATTCCACTTGGATTAATTTTCTTTATTTCCAAAAGCGCCTGTTGAGGAGTAAAGATTTTTACATCAACTTTATTTTCCTTTATTCGCCGAGTTATTAAATGTGCTGTCTGAGAACCAAAATCCACAACAGCAATCATTTAATAATTTCTTCCTCCATTGGTAATAAGAATGCTATGAGGATGACTCTCGGTAAGAGATGCTTGGGTTATTTGCATAAACTTTGACTTTGCCCAAAGCTGCGAAATGTTCTTGCATCCAACATAATACATTCCTGATTTTATACCTCCAACCGCTTGGTCAACTATTTCCTGAACCGTACCTTTTACAGGAACCAGCCCCTCAACGCCCTCTGCCACTAAAACCCTGTCTTTATAATTTTTACCATGGTACTCATCTTCAGATTTTATTTTTGCGCCTTTTTGCATAGCGGCAGTGGAGCCCATAGCTCTGTATTCTTTGAATTTGTAAAATCTTGTCCTATTATTCAAGCTACTTTTAAATCTTTGAGGTATTTGTTCGCGGGATAAAGAAACAATTTTACCTGGCGACTCTTCTGAAGCGGCAAAGAAACTTCCCATCATTACGCAACTGGCTCCTGCGGCCAAAGCTTTTACTATATCTCCAGAATATTTTATTCCACCGTCGGCAATGATAGGAACTCCTACTTTCTTTGCAATTTTTGAAACCTCCCAAATCGCTGTTATCTGAGGCACTCCCATACCAGAGATTATGCGAGTTGTACAAATTGCACCCGGACCCATTCCAACCCTCAGTCCGTCAGCTCCGGTTTTAATAAGCGCTCTTGCGGCTTCCCTGGTTGCAATGTTTCCGGCTATAACTTGCATTTTGGGATATTTCCTTTTAATAAATTGCACTGCTTCAATAACTGGCTTTGCATTCCCATGTGCACTATCAACTACAATCACATCTACGTTGCCACGTATCAATACATCACAACGTTTTTCAAATCCTTCTGACGTTCCAACTGCAGCACCAACCAGGAGCTCCTTGTCCTTTACTTTTTTAACTTCAAGAGCTTGCTTTTCAATAGTTAAATTTCTGTGAATAATCCCTATTCCCCCAAGTTTTCCAAGAGAAATTGCAAGCCTTGCCTCTGTAACTGTATCCATTGGTGAGGACACAAGCGGAATTTTAAGTTTAATATGGCGGGTTAAATTTGTAGTTAAATCTATATCTTGCCTTGAGAAATCAGAGTAAGAAGGAAGAAGTAAAACGTCATCAAAAGTTAGACCAATTGAGGAAGTGAATTTGTTAGTCTCCATAATTCAACATACTCTCTTTCCTTTACATTGTCAATAGAAGATTTTAAGATAAATATATGCTGTCTAAAGTCAATTCTTCTGCGGTTGTGGGTCTGGACGCAGTTTTGGTTGAAGTTGAGGTTGACATCGCAAGTCAGGGTCTTCCAAGCTTTACAATAGTAGGTCTTCCGGATAAGGCGGTTGAAGAAGCAAAAGAAAGAGTCCGCTCGGCAATCAAAAATATCGGAGCCGATTTCCCGGCAAAGAGAATTACGGTCAATCTTGCTCCTGCTGATCTTCCTAAAGAAGGCCCAAGCTATGATTTGCCAATTGCCGTAGGCATACTTGTGGCTTCCGAACAACTAGAAGCAGACATAAATGATGCTCTTTTTATGGGAGAACTATCTCTGGATGGAAGACTCAGGCATACAAATGGCGTCCTACCACAAATAATCCTAGCAAAAGAAAAGAAACTCAAAAGAGCTTTTCTTCCGGAAGTTAACATAAAAGAAGCAAATGTCATAAAAGGCCTTCAAATTTTTCCCGTTCCAAGTCTTCTTGAGCTTTTAAACCATTTAAGCGGCGCAAAAGTCCTAAGACCGGCAAGACAATCTACTCAAAAGGATTATTTGGAAAATGAAAGCTTTGAGCTTGATATGGCAGACATAAAAGGACAGGAAAAAGCCAAAAGAGCCATGGAAATAGCTGCTGCCGGGTCGCACAATATTTTATTAAAAGGACCGCCGGGCGCAGGAAAAACTCTGCTTGCCAGAACTCTTCCGTCTATTTTGCCGAAACTTACAATTGATGAAGCAATTGAGGTAACTAAAATTTATAGCATTGCAGGACTCTTGGAAAACAAGTCGCTAATTACAACCAGGCCTTTCCGCTCTCCTCATCATACAACTTCCCATATTGGCCTTATTGGTGGCGGCAGTAATCCAAAACCAGGAGATATATCGTTGGCTCATAGAGGTGTTTTGTTTATGGACGAATTTCCTGAATTTCAAAGACACACTCTGGAGGCCCTAAGACAACCCATGGAAGACGGATATATCACAATTTCCCGTTCCTTAGGAAGGGTAAATTTCCCTGCAAAGTTCATGCTCGTTGCAGCATCAAATCCCTGTCCGTGTGGATATCTTGGGGATAACACTCGGGAATGTAAATGTTTTAGCGGCCAGATAATAAGGTACCAAAAGCGAGTTTCCGGCCCAATGATAGATAGAATTGATATTCATTTAGACGTACCAGCTGTTAAGATAGAAAAGCTTGCAACAAGTAATAACTCGCCAGCTGGAGGAGAAAATTCCGAAGGAATCCGAAAAAGGGTTCAGAAGGCCCGTGACATTCAGACAAAAAGATTCTCCGCCAAAGGCGCAAAGTCCTCTGGACGAAAATATAATATTGCCTCAAATGCGGAAATGACAAATAAACATCTTAAGGAGTTTTGTAAATTGTCCGATGATTGCATAAATTTATTGCGGCTTGCGGTTTCTAAAATGAACTTATCAGCTAGATCCTATAACAGAACCATAAAATTGGCCAGAACCATAGCGGACTTAGAGAATTCAGAAGTAATTAAGGTAGCCCACATTGCTGAGGCACTGCAGTACAGACCAAGAACTGACAGCTAATGTTAGTTTCATGTAAAATATAGGGGTGGACCACGGATTAACCTCAAGTGAGGCTAGAGAAAAGCTCAAAAGCTTTGGGACAAATGAGATAAAGGCCAAGAAAAGCTTTAATGCTTTATCTGTTTTTCTATCTCAATTCCCTAGCTTTATAAACGCCATCCTTTTTGTAGGTGCAGTGTTCTCAGTTTTAATAGGTAATTTTATAGATGCCTCTTTTATTTTGTCCATAATACTTCTTAGCGCTATCTTCGGATTTGCCCAGCAGTACAATGCGGAAAAATCCCTTGAAAAACTAAAAAGCTATGTTAAACCTTTTTCAAGAGTTATAAGAAATGGCAAGGAAGAAGAAATACCAAGCTCAGAACTTGTTCCGGGAGACATAGTTATTCTAAACGAGGGGGAAAATATCCCAGCAGACGGCAAGATAGTAATTTCTCGTCATCTTGAAATAGATGAATCTGCATTAACAGGAGAATCAATTCCAGTTGCCAAGAGCGATAAAGATCCTATATTTTCAGGAACTCTTATATCAAAAGGCAAAGGGCGCATGATTGTAACAAAAACCGGAATGGATACTCGGTTTGGACAGATTGCAAAAACCCTTGCAAGCATTGACTCGGACAAAACACCTCTCCAAAAGAATTTATCAGGCTTGGGAAAGATAATCTCTGCGGTAGCTGTAGCAATAGCCTTTCTAATAGTCCCCATTGGTCTTTTGCAAAATAGAGATTTAGTTGAACTTACACTGCTGTCAATAAGCGCCGCTGTTGCAGCAATCCCTGAAGGATTACCTGCAGTCATTACAATTGCTCTTGCAATTGGAACAAGCAGAATGGCCAAAAAAAAGGCAGTTGTAAGAAAAATGTCTGCGGTTGAAACATTAGGAGCAGTTCAGATAATTCTTTCAGATAAAACAGGTACTCTTACTCAAAACGAGATGAGGGTTAAGGAGTTTTTTCTAGGACAGAAAGCAGAGGAAAATCTTTTTCTAAAAGCGTGCGTCGTTGGAAATACAGCTTCTCTTGTTACAAAAGGGAGCGATGATAAATTTGAGGCTGTAGGAGATAAGACAGATGCTGCCATTCTCCTTTTTGCAAAAGAAAAGGTAAATAATCTTTCCAAACTTACTGACGGCGGAAAAGTTGTAGACGAATTTGTTTTTGACCCCAAGACAAAATTAATCACCACTATTTGGGAGGAGAATAATAAAAGATATGTTTTTGTTCGTGGGGCTCCGGAGATAATCGTTGACAGTAGTAATTTAAGTGAGAATGAAAAACTCAAAGCAAAAGAAGAATTTGAAAAACATGCAAAGCTGGGACTTCGCATAATAGGTTTTGGGTTCAAAAATGACCAAGACAAGAAACTTAAAGAAAGAAAGTTTCTTGAGAAGAATTTGGAATTTTTGGGCTTTGTAGGAATTTATGATGCTCCTAGGCCCGAAGCTTTAAAAGCTGTTAAGCAAGCAAGAGCTGCCGGCATACGGACAATAATGGTAACAGGTGATAACGAGTTAACTGCTCTTGCTATTGCAAAAGAAGTAGGCCTCATAGAAAAAAATGAAGACGTAGTAACAGGAGCAGACATAGACAAGCTTTCAGATGAAGAGCTTGAGAAGTTAGTTGGCAAGACTGCAGTTTTTGCTCGCACTAAGCCGGAAGACAAGCTAAGGCTTACTACAATTCTTAAAAAACAAGGCTATATTGTAGGCGTAACAGGAGACGGAGTAAATGATTCCCTTGCGCTAAAGAAAGCTGATGTTGGAATTGCAATGGGGCAAAAAGGCACGGATGTAGCAAAGGAGGCCTCAGACATAGTTCTATCCGATGACAACTATTCCACCCTAATTAGGGCCGTTCTTGAAGGAAGAACCATATATAACAACATTCTAAAATCAATTACTTACCTTCTGTCAAGTAATCTTTCAGAGATATCTTTAATAATGTTCGCGGCAGTTCTTAAAATGCCTGATCCACTTCTTCCTACTCAAATTCTTTGGATAAATCTTGTAACCGATGGGCTGCCAGCCTTGGCTTTGGCAAGCGACAACAGAAACAATTCTGTACTAGCACAAAAACCAAGGGACCCAAAAAAAGGAATACTTACCGCAAGAAGGCTTTTATTTATATTCGCCGTAGGACTTTCAATTTCCACAATCTTGATATTTATATTCTCAGAGCTCTTGGCAAGCAACAGCCATACTTTTTCAAGAACGATAATCTTTAACTTGCTAATCAGTTTACATTTAATCCTGGCTTTTCTAATTCGCGGAAGATCTATTCTAAGGCTTAATAAGCTTCTGATTTTTGCGGTTTTCTCAACATTAATTCTTCAATTTATAATTACAACAACGCCTTTTTTACAAAAAATCTTCCAATTGGGTTTAAACTAACCCTATAGACCTATAGTAATTTAGCCTGTGCATTTTTCCTTATTTTCAAATGCTCGTATGCGGCTGCGGTTGCCACGCGCCCTCGAGCTGATTTCTTTAGGAACCCAATCTGCATTAAATATGGTTCTATTACTTCCTCTATTGTCCCTATATCTTCAGCAATAGTTGAGGCAATGGTTTCAACCCCCACAGGTCCTCCTGCGTGTTTTTCTATAATTGACCGCAAGTATCTTACATCAGAAGAATCCAGTCCAACATTATCAACCTGAAGCATATTTAAAGCTTCTTTTATAAAATCCTTGGTTACGCTTCCCTCTCCTTTAACCTGGACAAAATCTCTTGCACGTTTTAAGAGCTTAAGCGCAATTCTTGGAGTCCCCCTTGCTCTTTTGGCAAGCTCAGACATAGACTCCTTGTCAATTGGAACTTTAAGCTTGACTGCAGCCTTTTCAATTATATCTTCAAGCGCTTTGGGTTCGTAAAAAGATAGCCTGTGCGTGACGCCAAATCTATCCCTAAGAGGTGCAGACAGAAGTCCTATTCTTGTAGTCGCACCAATAATTGTAAATTGAGGCAAGTCCAGTCTTAAAGTTCTTGCACTTGGACCTTTACCGATAATAATATCTAA
>JACPDD010000004.1 GCA_016184205.1 Candidatus Levyibacteriota bacterium
GAAGAAATAAAATACCTTTATAACTTCAGTCTTGATCTCACGGATTTTTACAAAACTTTTAGCAACGACAAAATCCTTGCGCCGATTTTGAAAAAATGGCGCGGTATGCGCCCGGGACATCCAAGTTGTTTGTATGAGTATCTGATTATTGGAATAGTTTTGCAAAATGCTTCGGTTCGACGATCTGTTCAAATGTTCAAGGCACTTTTAGAAAATTATGGAACATTGCTTGAATTTGACGGCAAAAAATTATGGTGTTTTTGGAGTCCGGGAAAACTTCAAAAAATAAGTGAGGATGATTTGCGGGCTTTGAAAGTCGGCTACCGAGCAAGATCAATCAAAAGACTTGATGATTATTTCTTACAAGGATTGATTAGTGAAAAAGAATTAAGAGCTAAAGACAGAGAAACGCAAATGGCAGAACTGCTAAAACTTTACGGCGTTGGGCCCGCAACTGTTTGGTATCTGCTTTTTGATGTTTTACACCACTGGGATTTTTTTAACCATGTTTCGCCGTGGGAACAGAAAATTTATTCAAAATTATTTTTTGACCGCGACTCGGAAAACCCCGTCCCTGTTTCAAAACTTCTCAAGTATTTTGAGCGATTTGGAAAATACAAACAGCTTGCGGTTCACTATATTTGGGAAGATTTGTTTTGGAAACGAAAAAACGAGCATATTCCTTGGTTAGAAAAAGAAATCCGTCTTTAATTTTTAGCGACAATCTGCTAAATTACAGATGAAAGCGGCGCTAGGAGTTGCGAAATCCCGTGGAGGGAGGTGAAATATAATGAATGACAGTATTGGGAAAGTTGTGCACTATTACGACAAACTAGGAGTGGCGGTAGTAAAGCTTGATAAGAAACTTGCAGCTGGAGACCGCGTTCGCTTTGAGCACGGGCAGAACTCATTTGAACAAACGATTGAATCAATGCAACTTGATCACAAGCCAATAAACGAAGGCAATCCGGGCGATGAAGTAGCAGTGAAAGTAGATAAAAAAGCAAATGAAGGGACTGTCCTTCTTGCAGTCTAGAAATTATCCCTAGCTTTGGGGCAACTAAATAAAATTGGAGGATTGACAAATAGTAAAGGTGAGATTATTATCTGGGTGTTATGGCCGGTGGAGAGAGACGACCTTGGTACATATCCATGGGCTGCCTGCCAGTTCTGTTAACAGTCACTTTCCTTGCAGGCTCAGTCCTGTTAATGCTCCTAGTTGTCCTTTAAGTTTCACTTGTTGTGTATAATAAGAAAGTGAAGCGAAACTGGATAGTTGCGGCTTTATTTTTTGTTTTAACTTCAATCTTCCTATTTCCTCTTAAAGAAGGATTAATTCTTCTGCCTCTTGATTTACTTGTCAGCAATTATAGTCCCTGGTTTCAAGCCGGGGAAATTCTCCTTAAAAATCCCTATATGCAGGATTCAATTCTCCAATATTTTCCGTGGAGACACCTGCTTTTTGAGTCACTGGCAAATGGAACAATTCCGTTTTGGAATCCTTACCAAAATATGGGAATGCCCTTTATGGCAGGAATGAAAGCAATGACTTTTTATCCGCTTAACATTTTATTTATTTTTGGAGAGCTTTGGCAATGGCATGCTTCAATATTCCTCCAAATTTTCCTCAGCATGGTTTTTGTATATGCTCTTTGCCGCGATTTTAAGCTTGGAACGCTCCCAAGCTGTGTTGCTGCCATTTCTTTTTCACTCTGCTCTCTAATGGTTGGCTTTTTGGAGTTTGTGTCAGATAGTCACGCGATTTTATGGATTCCGCTTTTTATTTTGTTCTCCAAACGATTCATGGACAAAAGAAGCGGATGGAATTTATTTTTTCTTGGAGCATCGATTTCTTTTAGTATTTTTGCCGGGCACTTGCAATACACAGGTTATGGGCTGGTTTTGCTTGGAGCTTTCTCGGTTTACTGGGGATATTTACAAAAAGTAAAAATTCGAACTTTTATCTTTCTTTTTACAAGCATTGGCCTTGGAATTTTAGTGAGCTCAGTGCAGCTTATTCCTGCCATGGAACTGTTTTCGCATTCATTCAGGGGGCTTGGTAATTCCTATGAAGTATTTACTAAAGACCTCCCAACAATAAATCAGTTTTTCAGGCTTTTTTCTCCAGACTTTTTTGGCCACCCTACCGAGCGAAATCTAACGTCAGGGTATATTGAAACAAGCGGATATTTTGGAGTAATTTCCTTCTTTTTTGCTCTTTACGCAGTGATTTTCTCCAAAAACAAAATTGTCCGATTCTTTGCTGTATTTTTCCTGGGAGCCATGCTTTTTTCGCTAAGATGGCCTGCCGAAATTATTTACCTTCTCAAGGTTCCTCTTTTAACAAGCGGCTCAGGCGGAAGAATTTTTGTCTTAGCACTCTTTTCAGGATCAATACTTGCAGGCTTTGGACTTGAGGAGTTTCTGCGAGGCCAAGCAAAAAGGAATGTGCTGAGCCTTTTTGCTTTTGCCGCGACTTTTGCTTTTGGAATAGTCCTTAACTACAAAAGGTCTCTATTTTTCCACGATATACAATTTCAGATTCTAGTTTTCGGAATTTTTGCAGCTGCAACTCTAATTTTCCAGCTATTCGCAAATCGTAGTTCGCACGTCGACAAGCGAAAAGCGAAAAGCAAAAATCGATACGCTCATGTTTTTGTGCTATTTTTAATAGCATTAATATACTTTGATCTATTTCGCTTGGGCTACCGTTATCTAACTTTCTCAAACCATAGGTTTCTTTACCCAAATACTTTAGCTATGGATTTTGTAAGAGAGCATGCAAAAAACAATTTAGGCAGAAGTTTTGGAATTACAGAACCTGAAATTGAAACCTATCTAGGCATTTATTCGATTGAAACGTATAATCCTTTGTATATAAAAAGGAATGCGGAGCTCCTGCAGGCTTTACAGAAGCTTCCAGTAGATAAACTGCCTGTAAACAAATATCTCCTAACAGAAAGAACCAAGAATTTAAAACTCGCGCTTGATTTTACAGGAGTATCTAATGCCGGCGTGCCAAAGGACGCGAGCCCCGCTTATTTTTATCTTAACACTGGCGATTTTAAGCCAAGTTTTGATAAGGTTTTAAGCGACGAGAGGCTGGATGTTTACAAAAACAAAGACGCGCTTCACCGCTTTGGACTTTATTATAAATATAGAACTGCAAACTCCAATGAGCAGCTTAAAATTATAAACGAGCGAAACTTTGACCCTAGAAACGAAATTCTTCTTGAGGAGGAACTTCCAATCAAACTTGCGGCCGGCACTGGCTCGGCAAAATTGCTTTCGAGTGATGTAAATTCTCAGAAATTCAGCATAAAGACAGATAAGCCAGCACTTTTCTACATTTCCGACACATACTTTCCGGGGTGGAATGCGAAGGTAAATAATAAACCGACGAAAATCTATCGCGCAAACTATAATTTTAGAGCGGTTTTAGTGCCCGCAGGAAGCTCTACAATCGATTTTTCCTACTTACCCACCCATTTTCCGCTCGCGGTTGCAATCTCCATAGTAAGTTTTGTCTTGTTGGCAGGTGTTAGCATCTTTTCCAACCGCAGCAAGCAAGTGTGATAAAATATAAATATGAAAGTTATTTTCTTAGGAACAAACGGATGGTATACTTCACCTACCGGAAATACTACGTGCGTTTTGATTGACAGCAAAACTCATTACGTAGTTTTTGATGCTGGAAATGGAATTTACAAACTTGATAACTACATCAATGAAAACAAACCAATCGCTCTTTTTGTAAGCCATTTTCATATAGACCACGTCTCAGGATTTCACACTTTGAATAAGTTTAAATTTTCGCAGGGAATTGATGTCTATTTTGCAAAAGGGAGAATGAATGATTTTAATACATTAGTCCACAGACCATACACAATCGGTGTCAAAAATGAACCAGAAAACGTATCTAATTTAAACTTAGAAGTCAGACCCCATGAGCTAGAAGATGGAAATCACGATATTGGATTTCCTGTTGAAATTCGCAAGCTTTACCACGCGTATGACGACCATGGCTATAAAGTAGAATTGGAAGGAAAAACTGTAGCTTATTCGGGAGATACAAGTGTTGGTCCCAACAGTAAGTTACTTGCAAAAAATGCGGATATGCTTATTCACGAATGTGCTTATATTGATCCTAATGCAGGAGGCGAATGGGGGCATGTTGATTCTACTCGGGCAGCCAAATTAGCAAAAGAGGCAAATGTTAAGCAATTAGTGCTTAACCATTTTGATGCAAGCCTTTACACTACACTTGAAAAGCGAAAAGAAGCAGAGAGAAAAGCTAGGGAAATCTTCCCAAACACTATTGCCGCTGTGGATGATTTAGTAATCAAACTCTAGCTCTTGAGTTCTTCGTCCAGATAAATGTGGCTTGTGTCTGTTTTTTCCCAAGGAAAAATTTCATCTTCTTTAAAAATCAGGGCTTCCTCTTTCTTTGCAACTGTTAAATCTTCTGAAGCATGGATTAAATTATATTGCTGGCTCATTGCAAAATCCCCTCTTATTGTCCCCGGCTCTGCTTCTCTTGATTTTGTAATTCCAATCAATTTCCTAATTGTGGCAACACTGTCTTTGCCTTCCCAAAGCATTGCAATAACAGGAAAAGATTTCATGTAGGACTTAAGTGATGGAAAAAATGACTTATCCTTATGATGTGCATACCATTCATCCAAAATTGCATCGTCCAAAGAAATCATTTTCATCCCAACCAATTTAAGCCCTTTCCTCTCAAAGCGATGAATTACTTCCCCTATTAGGCCTCTTTGTACTCCATCCGGTTTTACAAGCACTACTGAGCGTTCCATAACTTTTAGCGTTCAGTAATTAGCGTCTAGCGTATAGTTCTTTTTCGAACTGAACCCTAAACGCTGAACACTATACCCTACAAGGATAGCAACTTTTTAAGACTTTGTCCATTGTCAAAATTGCCTATTACAGCCATGTTAAGCCCGCTGTTTTTAAAATATTTCTTGGCGACTTCTAAAACTTTCTGTGCTGTTACATTGTCTATTTTTTTCATAATCTGGTCGGGATTTTTTATTTCCTTTTCCAAAAGTTCCTGCTGCGCATAGAATCCTGAAACCGAGCGGCTGTCTTCAAGCTCCAAAACCAAATGGCCCTTTATAAATTCCTTCGCTTTTTTAAGTTCCAGATTTGAGATTTGAGATTTGAGATTTGAGATTTTCCTGTACTCATCAATAATTACTTTTACTGCCTCTTCAGCTCTTTTAGAGTCAACTCCTGCATATGTTGTTATATTCCCAACGTCTTGACAGTGTTCGGCAGTAGATCTTACATAATAAGCAAGGCCTCTTTTTTCTCTGACTTCGTGAAAAAGCCTACTGCTCATTCCTCCGCCCAAAATTGCCGCAAGAATAGACAGCGGATATTGGTCCGGATGATCAATTGGGACCGTCCTAAAACCAACTGCAATGTGCACTTGCTCTGTTTTTTTACTCTTAATAAGAAGGGTTGGTTTATTTTGATTTTCTTTGACCTTAGTATATCTTATAGTATCAAACCTTTGCATCTGCCCAAAGTATTTATTAACCATTTCTACTGCTTTTTCCCCACTTACTCCACCGGCAACAACAACAGTAATGTTTGTTGGGCTGTAAAGGCTTTTTACATAAGAAATAAAGTCCTCGCGGGTTATGCTTTTTATAACATCTTTGCTTCCTGCAATATCCCGACCCATTGGCGTGTCGCCGTACAAAAGATTTTCCCAGACGTCTCCTATTTTTCTTGAAGGACTGTCTTCGTAAAGATTTATTTCCTCAAGAATAACGCCTTTTTCTTTTTCAATTTCTGCGCTGTCAAGCTTTGAGTTTTGAAGCATATCGGATAAAACATCAAGCGATAAGCTTACGTTTTCTGCGGCGGATTTTATATAATAACCTGTGACTTCTTTTCCTGTAAAAGCATTGAATTCTCCTCCCATTCCATCAATTAGAGTTGAAATTTCAAGGGCAGTTGGCCTTTTCATGGTTCCCTTAAAAGCCATGTGTTCTAGAAAATGGGAAATTCCACTGTTGGCTTTTTTTTCATAGCGGCTTCCAGCTCCAACCATAACCATTACTGTTGCGGACTCAAGTGAAGGCATGGGAATTGTCAAAATTCTGAGGCCGTTTGGTAAAACTGTGCGGGCGTATTTCATCCGAAAATCTATTCTACCACAATTTGAAGATAGATTGTAGGCTACATGTCACATTTTCTCCGGGGACTCAATGCCAAGTAGATAGAGGCCGTTTTTTGTAACCTGTCCAACTGCTTTTGTTAGTGCCAAACGAAAATCTTCTTTATCGCTACCAATTATTTTGTGTTTCTGATAAAAAAGGTTAAATTTTTGGCAGAGCTCAAACAAGAAGTTACACAAAATATTTGGAGCAAAATTATCCCCCGCCTGTCCAATCACTTCCGAAAACTTTGATAGCATTCTAATTATTTCCAGCTCCTCATTTTCGAGTTTTAAATTTTGATCATTCAGATTTATTTGAGATTTGTTATTTGCGATTTGAGATTTACGTACCACGCTCTGCGTACGTGCGTACGTGTATTGAATATACGGCCCCGAATTCCCCTCAAGATTTATAGATTCCTCAAAGGAAAACTGAATGTCAGACTCCCTTGCGAACTTGAGCATTGAATACTTCACTGCCCCAACTGCGACTATTTCCAAAGTCTTATCATCCATCTCGGCAAACGACTCCGAGATTTTTCTCTTTGCCTCATCAAGCAACCACTCTCCGGCAATTATATTTCCCAAACGGGATGACATCTTTTCATCTTTAAGTCTAACAAATCCAAATGTTATATTTGACGTTTTTCTTGCAAGCTCTGGGAAAATTTGTTCCATTGCCGCAAGAACTACTTTAAAATACGGTCCTTGCTCATGAGCCGTAATGATAATTGATCTGTCATAAGCAAAATCTTTATATTTAACTCCAGCAAGTGCCATATCTTTTGCTTCATAAGTTGCATAATCTTCTTTTGTCACAAAAACTCTTGTGTGGTCGCCGCCTCGAAAAACTACTGCTCCTTCATGTCTCTCAAAAACTCCATTGTCAACATTGTCTAGAACTAATTGTCTTCCCTTTTCTGCCACTTCGCTTTCAAAATAATATCGTTTATAAATTGTGCCGACTCTTTTATAAATTTCCTCAAAGTATTCAAGGCTCCATTTCCTTCCCCTTTCCCAAATTGCCTGCAAATCTGAATCCTTTTGATATATTTTGAGATTTATAGATGCTATTTCTCTTTTAGCTTCTTCATCTTCTTCGTACACTTTTGCTCCGGCTGCGTATGATTCTCCCAAAAACTCTACTCTATCCTCAATCCCTAAATTTTTAGGAGTATTTAATATCTCTTCATACATCCAACCCCCTCTGCCTTCACCTGAAGTTTTACCAACAATTACCAAAGCTAAATTATCTATCCGTGAAACTGCCTCAGGAGGTGCGTGATGCACGTCGAGAAGAGGATCCTCGCGTCACTGCTGCTCGTTTCGCTCCACCCGTCGGTTTTGACGGCCGGCGTGAGGTTCGCGCGGAGCCCCGCCGGCACTCCCATGCCGGCAAGGTGCGCCTTGAGCAACCAGAAGCAGCCGCGCCGCCATTTCGGGATGGCGTTCGACACCCAGCGCGCCCGAACGGTGATACACGGCGGACAGGTTAGTGGCAGCGCCAAGGACACGTGGGACTACGATGGGTTCCAGT
>JACPDD010000005.1 GCA_016184205.1 Candidatus Levyibacteriota bacterium
AGCCTTTTTCTAAAACCGTTATGATTTTAACACCTGGAATTTGGCTGTCACCCGTTCCCAGTAAGCTGACTTGATGACCTTTGGTAGCAAGTATGGAAGCTAATTGAAAAATAATTCGAGATCTTGATGCGAATATATCTGGCCCAATTCTCCTTTTGAGAGTTGAAACAATAAGAATTCTCATTTTACATCCATTTTCCTAAACTCCGGCGTTTTGAGTTTTCTGAGTCCACTTATTAGACTCTCAAACTTAGCAGGGTCGTTGGATCCTAGAGTTGAGACATCTTCCTCTGAAAAATCATCAAAGTTAAGACCAACTTTCAGAAAAGTTTCTCTTGCAGAAGCAACCCACGAAGGATTTTTTAGATTTGTAACTATTGCAGAAAGAACTTTGGAATTCTCAACATCCGCAAGATAACCTAACCAATAAGATAAATTTTCAGGCTCAATTAGGCCCCTTTCCCACCTTTGCTCTGCCATTATTCTTTGTCTTAAGTCATCATTTTGCATTGTATCCGTCATATATTGCAAAATTTCCTGATATTTGCCGCTTTTCCTCTGTTCTACCCTTTCCCTGAGTAAATTTTGAGCGGAAAGTTGTCCTCCGGGCGCCTCCTCAACCGAAAACAAATGTGAAAGAACAGCAACCCTTCTTAAATGAAAATCAGCGGAAAGAAGCCCAACTTTTTGGTCTTTTTCTAAAATATCAGGGTCTCCGTTTATTGTATTTGCCAAGTTTTCAAGGGTATTTGTTGAAGAGTCTTCAAGTTTTATGGATGCAGAAATATCCCTGCCATATTTTTTCAAATAAGGATGTCCGTAAATCCTTACAATAATATCCTTCATGAGCTCCGCTTCTGAAGGCATTGGGTTTTTTGCCCATTCGGGCCTTGTCTTGCCACCGGATAAAATAACTTCAGATGTAAGACCGGAATATAGAGCAGCTCCTGCCGCCAGAGCATTTTGCCTTCCCCAGCGCTTTAGGGCCATTCTCCCTAATTTTTGAAGTTTCGGCCTCTCCACCTCTTTGTCTTGCCCCCCTTTTAACTCAACAGCTCTAAAATCAGGCTCATTTTTGTGAAGAGGGTCTTTTTTGAAATCTTCCCAAACTGCTTGTTGCTGAGGAGTAAGCTCATCGCTAAACAGAAGAGGCTTTACAGGTCCTTGGCCAAAAACTATTAATTTATCCAATTTGGGAGAATTAATCTCCTTTGCTTCCGGCCTAATTTCGGACAAGTTGGCATCTGTACCTTCTGGCATTACTTCTATATATTAGCAGATTGAGATAAGTTGTGAAACCTACCTTAGACGTCTGAGTCTTCCCAGAAATTTAGACACCTTGGGATCCGTACCTCTTACTACGACAAGGTATTCGGACGTAGAATATCTGAATTTTTTATATATAGCTTCAAACTCATCGGCCACCTTTTCCCATGTAAACTTCTCAATAACAGTTTTATGGGCATTTTCTCCTATTCTTTTTCGAAGCACGTCATCTTCAAGAAGCATATTAACGGTTTCTGCTATTTGCCTGCTGTTCCTTGAACGTATCAAAAATCCGTTGTATCCATCTTTTATAATAGACTCTACCCCACCCTTTTTAGTTGCAACAACCGCGCTTTGAGGCGAAGCCATGGATTCAATAATTGTTAATCCAAAGGGTTCTTCCCAAGTGCTAGGGACCACGTGAACATCTGCTCTTTCATAAAATGCGTGGAAAAATTTAGTGTTATTAGGGCTTACGTATCCTGCAAGAATTACATTCTTGAGTTTTAATTTTTTTACTTCACTCTCAATGTTTTTTTTCTCAGGACCGTCTCCAACTATTAAAACTGTTCCCTTGATGGATGCGGCGGCTCGAACCAAATAAATTACTCCTTTGTCCTGCGTGAGTCTCCCGGTAAAAAGCACAACTTTTTTGTCTTTTAGCCGGTATTTTTTATCTATTTGCCTTATGTGCTGGGGATCTCTCTTATAATCTGATAGATTTACTCCCCCCATAATAACCCTACTTTTTTGTCTCAAATTATATCCAAACATATCTAAATACCACTTTCTAGTAAACTCGCTATTTGCTGTTATGTATGTAGCAATCCTGTTTGCATCATTAATTAAGCCAATAAGTCGTCTGTCTCGGGCTAGATAGCTTAAATCACTACCATGAGTCGTAATAACGAATTTTATTCCAAAAAGTATTTTTATTACCCTAGCAACAGCAGGAAGAAACCCTGTATGAAAAGCGTGGATGATTTCCGGATTAAAGTCCGAAACCGCATCTATTGTGCTACTAAGATATGTTTTGTATATTTTCCCCAGTTCCTTACCGTTCATATCTTCAAATCGTTTTGCATTAGGAAGCTCTGGATGGCCCATGAAAACACCAAGAGCTGAGCTTGGAACAACATAATGCTTTACGCCGGAAAGTCTTCTCTTGTCAGGAGCAACAATGCCAATTGTATGGCCATGCGAAACTAATTCTTTAGCAAGCTCACGAAGGTATGCTCCGCTTCCATTCCCCCAGAGAGGAAACATGTACAAAAACAAAATTCTCATTGGATGATTGGATTATACCATTGGGAGGAGCAGAAAACTAACTTTTATGCGAAAACATTTCTTTTGCCACAAGATACATAAACTGCAGAAGGCGGATTTGGCGTTTTATTCTCCAAGGTTGAATTATCAATCTAAATAGCCACTCAAGTCCAATTGTCCGAATAAATGCTGGGGCTCTTGGGACTTTGCCGGAAATCATGTCAAAAGCTCCGCCAACGCCCACTGCAACAGTAATCGGCAAGTTTCTAAGGTGCTCTTTTATCCAAAATTCTTGCTTTGGAGACCCAAACGCAACAAAAAGAATGTCAGTATTTGGCATACTGGATACTTCCTCAGGATTAGCCTTGAGTTCTGATAATTCCGAAACTGCAAAAGATACTTTAAGTCCAGGATTTTTGATCATTAAGCACTCGGCGGTCTTCTCTGCTACGCCAGCACCAGCACCTAGAAATCCTATTGTTATAGGCTTTTCTGCAACGTCTTTACAGACACTCTCTATGAAATCAATGCCAGAAATTTTGTGTTTTAGCGGTTTACCTAATAATTTGCCGGCAATGATGACGCCAATGCCGTCAATCAAGGCTAAATCGGCATCGTTTAGTACTTTTCTATACTCGGAATTTTTGTGAGAAAGTACTAAAATTTCGGGGTTAGGGGTAATGAAAAAGTACTTTTTTTCCTTTTTTTTAAGAATTTTTTCAATATACTCTAGGATATCTCCTAATCTCTCATCTGTTAACCCAACACCCAAAAGATTTTTCTTGCTAAACATAGTTCAAATACTATAAGTCAACTAATGTCTTTCTTTGCGGAAATTTCCATGGTACTTTGAGTACTAATTATATTCAAAGCTTACCCTTAAAATTTAATCTTGCAAGGCTAAAAATCTATAAGATTTTCAAGTCTTGACAAGACAAATACTATGACTTGTCCCTTCTGTGAAAATTTTGTGTTTTAAAGTACAATTTCGTGAAAATCAAAATTTGCCAAAATTCCTATAGGATAAATGGTCTATTTTCTACTTATGCTTCTTTTGTAAAGCTCTATATTCTCTAAGGCTACGCCAGTGCCTCTGACTACGCACAAAAGTGAATCCTCAGCCACGTGGCAAGGAACTCCGGTGTTTTTGGTCATGAACTTATCAAAGTTTTTAAGCAGCGACGTTCCTCCGGACATTACTATGCCTTTGTCAATGATATCGCTTGCAAGTTCGGGCGGCGCCTGCTCCAACACGCCCTTAACCGCCTGGATTATATCCAGAAGTACTGGCTGGATAGCCTCATTTATTTGAGCCTCGCTTAGCTCAATAGTCCTTGGTAGCCCGGAAACACTATCTCTGCCTCTTATTTCAATTGTTTTACTATCTTCCTCAGCCTTGTCCTCTATAAGGGCGTTTCCTATTTCAATCTTTATCTGCTCCGCAGTTCTTTCTCCAATAAGAAGATTGAATTTCTTTTTCGTGTAGCTTGCAATAGCTTCATCTATTTTGTTTCCCCCCACTCTGACTGAGCTGTGGACTACAACCCCGCCTAGCGAGATTACTGCGCATTCAGTTGAGCCTCCGCCAATGTCTACAACCATATGTCCTGCAGCTTGTGCAATAGGAATTCGCGCTCCGATTGCAGCTGCCAGGGGTTCTTCTATAAGATAAGCTATTTTTGCACCGGCTGCCATGGTGGCGTCAAGTACCGCTCTTCTTTCAACTTGGGTTACCCCGGATGGAATGCAAACCATAACTTCGGGCTTGAAGAAGCGGGACTTTCCGCATGCTTTGTCTATAAAATAAGAAAGCATAGCTTCGGTTATTGTGTAATCTGCTATTACTCCATCTTTTAGAGGCCTTAGGGCAACAATGTTTCCTGGGGTTCTACCAAGCATTTCCTTTGCTTCCCTGCCGACTGCTACAACCCTGTTTTCTTCAGCTGTAACAGCTACAACAGTGGGCTCATTTAGGACAACTCCCTCACCAGCCAGATAAACAAGCGTGTTTGCAGTGCCTAAATCTATTCCAATTCTTTTTGAAATCATAATAGAAAAATTAAAAATTAAACATTAAAAATCAAAGCTACAATTTAAAAATTTAAAATTTATCTCTTACCTTTAAGGGTAAGCAGGCTTGATGCAAAAATGTTTGCTATTTCAGAAAGCTCAGCCAGTAAAAGTTCTGCTTCTTTTTTATTGCATTTCTCTGAATCTCTAAGTAAAGCAAGCCAAACCTTGCTTTCATTGGAAGATTTTAAAGACCTATCAAAATAAAGAGTGAACTCTTTTCGCGAGCTTGAAGCCTGACCCTCAATGTAATTACTCAAAATACTTGTTATGCTTCTTGTAAGTTGATCTGCGATTACCCTGCATACCGGATCTTTTAAGTCCAGAATTCCAATAAATTTTATCCCACGCAATACGAACTTATAAATCCTTTTTTTAAATTCATTTTTGAATTTTAATCTGTCATTTTGCATCTTAATTTTTGAATTTTGAAATTATATGACTATATCAAAACTATCACTTAATCTATCAAAATTCCACCTTAGCTTCAATCATTTAAAATTATATCCTCATGCAAAATATCTTGCAAGAGCCATTATTAGATTGATATAATATCCATACATGAAAAAACAGCTGCTAATTCCCTTTTCCGTGCTGCTTCTTTTGATCTTTGGGACCATTGCCGTAGTTATGTATGCGAGAGGCTACCGATTAGAATTTGGGGCTGGCAAAACAGGCATCTCAGGCACGGGCCTACTAGTTGCAACCAGTGAACCCAACGGAGCTCAGGTTTTTATAAATGACCACCTAACTACTGCAACAGACAGCACCATAAACTTGGCACCCGGAACTTACAGAATAAGAATTGTAAAACAAGGCTATTTGCCTTGGGAAAAAACTCTCAAGATAGATAAAGAGTTGGTCTCAAAGGCAGATGCTCTCCTTTTTCCTTCCGCACCAAAGCTTGAAAGCATAACAGATGACGGAGTTGTAAGCGCGACTGTGGATCCTTCAGGAACTAGAATAGCCTTTACTCAAGCATCGGGTTCTGCACAGCAGAACGGTATCCGCGTGCTCAATATGACCATGGTGCCCATACTAACGCTGCAGAGTTCCTCAAAACAAATAGCAAATGACATTTTAGATCTGTTCTCAATGGCCATGCTCTCATGGTCACCCGATGGCTCGGAAATTCTAGCTACAGTATCAGCTACCGTGCCCGCAGGCAGGCAGGCAACTTACCTTCTTTTGCCGACTGAACTCAATAATAATCCACAAGACGTAACAGAAACTCTTATTTCTGTTAGAACAAATTGGGCGGCTCAAAAAGCAAAAAAGGACAAGTCTTTAACTAATGGTCTTAAATCAAATCTAATTACCATAATCTCCCAGAACTTTTCAAATACGCTTTGGTCGCCCGATGAAACCAAGATAGCTTACACCGCTTCTGAATCTGCTACCCTGCCTTTGATTATTAATCCGCGCCTTTTGGGAGTGAATGCAACGCCAGAGCAGAGAAGAATTGAAAAAGGAGCTACTTATGTTTATGACATTAAGGAGGATAAGAACTACGAAGTAAATCTGGATAGAAAGCTTCTGCCTTCTGCTAAGTGGCTCCCGGATTCAAAGCACATTCTTTATGTTACCAGTGGACAGATTAGATCTATGGAGTTTGACGGAACAAATGACACTATAATTTACGCTGGACCTTTTATAGACGGTTACGTTTTTCCATGGCCGGATGGCTCAAAAATTGTAATACTGACCAACCTAAACAATCCCCAGATTCCCCCAAACCTATACACAATAAGCCTCAAGTAGAGAGCAGTATTCAGTATACTGTATACCGTATACTATTTTGGCTCGGCAAATACAAGGAGCCTTTTCCAAGAGGTTCCCGGAGGCCAGCAAGTTTGAAGAATTAGAACTTCTTTGTCTTTTTGGCCGTTTACAATGTAGGAAACGTCACTCGCATCAACAACTCTTGACTGCTTAACTACGTAGTTATGTCTTACTCCCTGATAGAAAATTACAATTTCATCCCCGGGAGTCAAGTTTTTAATCAAATAAAAGACTGCATTATAACGTCCAACGTCCCAAAAATTGTCTGTTGAGTGCGCAAAAAGATAAATATTGCCCAGATTTCCGGGAAAAAATGACCCTCTTGCATGAGCTACTCCTTTTCTAAGAATCGGTAAATATTCAACATCTTCTGCCGCATTGACATTTGGAAATATCTTTTCATTAGCACCAAGTTTGGGTATCAAAATGTTAAACTCTGTATCTTTTGGTATCAGAATTTGTTCTTTTGCGCCCGCTAGAACATTTGAAAATCCAGGACCTGAGGTGCTAATTGTGGAAGGATTTTTATCCTGATTTAAAATCTCTCCAAAAGCGGATGTTTCCAAAGTCGCCTGCGCAGCAACTTTATAAGTAACTCCTCTTGCCTGCGAAATTGCAAAAAGCGCCTCATAATAAAGTGCTGGACCAAAAGTTGCTCCAACACCAAAAAGAGAAAAAAGCAGGAGAAAATTCCCAACCGTTCTAATGATAAGAAATTTAATAGCGTCCGATTTTCTCATTGTCGAACTAATTTTATGGCATTTTGTGGTAGAATACAAACGGACATGTCCCTGTAGCTCAACGGATAGAGCATTCCCGTCCTAAGGGAGCGATGGAGGTTCGATTCCTCTCGGGGACGCAAGGCTGGAACGGAGACTAGTTCATCGGTAGAACGCTCGGTTCGGGACCGAGAGGTAGAGGGTCCAATTCCCTCGTCTCCGACAATAGGCGTTGGCAGGCGGAGCGAGCTACCAACACAGCATTTTAAAAATTGCAAGATGAAAAAGCCTATTAAATTAACGCTGCAAAAAACTCTTAAAGTTAAGCCAACAAAACCATTTGCATTTGACCCAACTTTTCACAAACCAGACCATTTCACTTCGGGAGATAATTATTGGGAAACGGGCAAACGCTACCAAACTTGGAATTGGCAAAGCAAACCGCTTGGT
>JACPDD010000006.1 GCA_016184205.1 Candidatus Levyibacteriota bacterium
AAAAATCCCCATTTTCAAGTCGAAAAGATTGACCTTTTAGAGCAGGAGAAGTTAAAAAATATCATTCCTCCAGATAGTATAAAAAAGGGTTGATGTTGTAGCAATAGTTAAAAATGCTGAAAGCCAAACATTCTTTGTCGAACTAATTATAATCAGAAAAACAATTACAGCTAAGGCCAAGGAGATGATAGCGCAGAATGTATTTTTAGTTTTCATTTCTGAAAAATAATTTGTTAAGGGAATTGGGATTAGAACCAAGTTTTTTTATTCTTGCTTCCTTCAAATTCCCTAAGCAACTCTCTTTGGCGGGATGTTAAATTCTTAGGAACTACCACTTTCAATCTAACATAATGGTCTCCATAACCAGAGCCCCTAAGTCGGGGCATGCCTTTTCCGCGAAGCCTAATTATTGTGTCCGGCTGAGTACCTGGCGGTATTCTAATTCTTAATTTACCCGCAACTATTTCCACTTCAGTTTCAGTTCCCAAAGCAGCGTCTGTAAACGTAATTTCTTTTTCAGAGATTATGTCATTTCCTTCCCTTTTAAATCTTGGGTCAGATTTAACTTCAAAAACTACATCAAAGTCTCCAAATCTAACTCTAGAACCGTTATCAACGCCTGCAGGAATTTTTATATTTCTTGTTTTTCCGTCAATTGCCACTTTCTTTTGCGCACCATTAACAGCATCTTTAAAATCTATAGTTAAAGAGTACGTGGGGCGCCGCTGTGCAGAGCCAAATGGAGAAGCTCCACCAAAAAATTGCTCAAAAATTTCAAAAGGGTCTGAAAATCCTCCAAAGTCAAAATTAAATCCTTCTGCAGGCCCCCCACCGCTAGTCGTATAAGTATAGGTAAATGGACCATAATTTCCTTGCTGCCTTCCGCCAAATCCTCCACCAAATGGACCCTGCCCTGCTCCTTGCTCAAAAGCCGCGTGACCATACTGATCATATGCTTGTTTTTTTTGGGTATCGGACAAAACTTCGTAAGCTTTGGTTACTTCTTTGAATTTTCCTTCGGCTTCTTTGCTTTTGTTTCTATCGGGGTGATACTCAAGGGCTAATTTTCTGTAAGCTTTTTTTATTTCATCCGAAGTTGCTCCCTTTGTAAGCCCCAAAACTTGATAATAATCCTTTGCCATATACGTATTATACTAAACGAGCGCGTTTCCCGCGCCCAACTTTTAATTTTTAACTTTTAATTTTTAACTTAATTAACTACTTCTCCCTCAACCGGCTCCTCATCCTTCTTGTCCTCCGAAGCTTTAGCGGAGGAGGATTTTTCTTCTGAACCTTCTTCTGTTGTTTGTTGAGCATTATCTGTTGACTGCTCGCCTCGCTGCGAAGCGGGTTGCCCTTGGCTATACATTGCGGCTCCTACTTTTTGCAAAGCGTCCGATAGGTCTTTTGTTTTTGTTTCTAAATCTTCCTTTGAGCCAGCATCAAGAATTGACTTAAGAGCTGCAATTTTTTCTTCAACTTCTTTTTTGTCAGCTTCCGGTACCTTGTCCCCTGCATCGCTCAATGTTTTTTCCGCTGTAAATATTAAAGAATCCGCGGCGTTTCTTGCTTCTACTTTTTCTTTCTTCTGGGCGTCTTCTTCTGCGTGGGCCTGCGCATCTTTTTGCATTTTTTCAACTTCTTCTTTAGAAAGTCCTGTTGAGCCTGTGATTTTAATACTTTGCTCCTTTCCTGTTGCCTTATCTTTTGCTTTTACGGAAAGGATTCCTGAAGCATCTATATCAAATGCAACTTCAATTTGAGGAACTCCGCGTGCAGCTGCTGGGATTCCGTCCAAAACAAAACGTCCCAGCGATTTGTTGTCCGTTGCCATTGGACGCTCTCCCTGAAGAACATTTATCTCAACCTGAGTTTGGTTATCTGCTGCAGTTGAAAAGACTTGCGATTTTGAAGTTGGAATTGTTGTATTTCTCTCAATAAGAGGGGTGGAAACCCCACCCAAAGTTTCAATTCCCAAAGTTAATGGGGTAATATCCAGAAGCAATACATCTTTAACTTCTCCGCCTAAAACTCCGCCCTGAATTGCCGCTCCAATTGCAACAACTTCATCCGGATTTACAGATTTATTAGGCTCCTTGCCAAAGAACTTAGTAACTGTTCCAACAATCTTTGGCATTCTTGTCATTCCTCCAACCAAAACTATCTCATCAATGTCAGTTGTTTTTACTTTTGCATCTTTTAATGCAAGCTCCACTGGTTTAATTGTCTTTTGAATTAAATCATCAACTATTTGCTCAAGCTTTGCACGGGTTAGCTTCATGGTCAAATGAAGCGGGCCACTTGGCCCCTGGGTTATAAACGGCTGATTAATTTCAGCTTCCTGTGCAGTTGAAAGCTCTATTTTTGCTTTTTCAGCAGACTCTCTAAGCCGCTGAAGAGCTTGAGGGTCTTTGCGCAAGTCTACGTTATTTTCTTTTTTAAACTCTTCTGCTAGATAATCAATAATTGTCTTATCAAAGTCATCTCCGCCCAAATGAGTATCTCCGTTTGTAGCTTTTACTTCATATACCCCTTCTCCAAGTTCAAGAATTGAAATATCAAATGTTCCTCCTCCCAAATCATAGACTGCAATTGTGTGAGCGTTTTTCTTGTCAAGTCCATATGAAAGAGCTGCGGCAGTAGGTTCATTTATGATACGCAAGACTTCGAGCCCAGCAATTTCTCCAGCCTGTTTGGTGGCCTGTCTTTGAGAATCGTCAAAGTATGCAGGGACTGTAATTACAGCTTGCGTAACTTTTCCACCAATATAACTCTCTGCATCTGCTTTAATCTTCTGCAGGATTATCGCGGAGATTTCCTGAGGAGTAAAGGTTCTTCCCTCAACTTCAACAACTGCCATTCCATCGCGTCCTGCTTTTATAGCGTAGGGTAGCCATTTCGTATCTGCTTTTACAGATTCATCTGAAAACTTCTTTCCCATGAGTCTTTTAATAGAGAAGATTGTAGTTTTAGGCTTTAAAACTAGCTGTCTTTTAGCTACATCTCCCACAACATGAGACACTGGGTCAACAACCGATGGTATAACATTGCGGCCTTCTGAAGAATGGATAATCTTTGGTGATCCACCTTCCATAACAGCTACAGCTGAGTTTGTTGTTCCTAAATCTATTCCAATTATTTTACTCATAGTTAATATAGTTTTATGGCTATATAGCTATTTGACCATTTAGCTATTAACCATTCCTTCTTTTCCTACTATTACTTTTGCTGGTCTTAAAACTCCTTCATTTGTGTATCTAAATCCCGGCCTTACTTCTTGAACCACTTTTCCTTCTTCTCCAGGCACAGTTCCTACCCCTTCCATAAGTGCAGGGTCAAAACCGGCTCCTACTGTTTCTATCTTTTCTACTCCTTCACTTCTTAATATATCTAAAAACTGCTTTATGCTCAATACCAATCCTTCGTCTCTTACGTGTTCGCTAGCTAGGATTAGAGTATCTAAAACTGGCAACAATCTTGTAATTATATCCTTGTTTGCCTGCCTAATCCATTGTCCTCTTTCTTCTTTTGTTCTTTTTTCAAGGTTCTGGTAATCCGCCAAGCTCCTTTTTACTTGTTCTTCAAGTTGTGCAATTTTCTGTTGCGTATCATCCGTTTTCTTTGTTTGTCTTTTTGCCATCTTTTTTCAAACTTTCAATTTTTCACTTTGAACTTTTAACTATACTTTACCATTCCTGTGCAATTTCCGTTATTAAATCTCCAAAATATCTTACTGTTGGTACAATGTAATTGTAATTTAGTCTTGTCGGACCTATTACTCCAATTTCTCCATTGTGCTTTGGAGTTTTATAGTGAATAAATACACATCCATAAGGCCCTTTTAGCTTTGGCCCTAAGTCATCTCCTAAGAGAATATGAATGTCGCTGTCTCCAATTACTCCTGCGAAAATGCTTTGAATAACATCTATCTCATCCAAGCTCGAAAGTAAGTTTTTAGTCACGTCAATATCAAAAAACTCAGGCATGTCCAGGATATTTGCATATCCTGCCAAGTACATATTCCCATCTTCAGTGGTAGCAATAGCAAGTGTTTTTGTGCGTTCTGCCAAGGATCTTGTCATGGCTTTAAGAAATCTATCTGCTTTTTCTCTAAAGTCCCAAACCTTCTCCTTGAGCGCTACTTCTTCTGCAACCGAGAGTTCCTTCTCTCGCATAAGCTGCTTTACATAGAATTTCATTCCTTCAGGTGTTGGTACGCGTCCTGCGGAAGCATGAGGCTTTTTAAGATAGCCAAGCTCCGTGAGCTTTACCATTTCATTTCTGATTGTGGCCGGAGAAGCACTTAGGTTGTGCTTTTTCTCAAGAGTTTCAGAACCCACAGCATCTGCGGTTTCTATATATTCCTCAATTAAGTTCTTGAGAATCTCGACTTGTCTCTGTGTTAAATCATGCATAGTATCAACTAAAAACTAAGAACTTCTAACTAATAGCTAAAGTCTGAAGTTAGCAGTAAGATACCATGACTGCTAACATTTGTCAAGGAGCAAAAGGTATTTTGCGACGAAGATCCTCCCAAAATCGCTCCGTGAGCCGTATTCGAAGAGAATTGAAAAGGCGAACGGCAAGATTGGGAGGATCAATATATAGCTTTTATATATGTTAAACTTAAAATGTGAGGAAGGAAAGGAGGCAGTTTTGGCAGCTTCTTGCGGGACTTTTGTCTCTTGCAGGGCTTTTGTATCTTATAGGCACATACCCTCCTTCACTAACCCTCCCCACAACCGCTGTCTTTTTTGCTTTAATTTTCGCAGCTCTCTGGTTTTTTTCAAAATTTGCGCTCAAAAGCAGCATTCAAGCCAGCCTTATAAGCTCGGTTGTCACGTCCTATCTTATAGTCAGAGCTCTTGGGCTTAAGCAGCCTTTCTTTATCCTTCTTTTTATAATTCTCTTCATAACTCTCCAGCTATTTTTCAAACGAAATTAACTTCAAAATATAGTATCGTAGTCTAGTCCACGGTACTATTAAGCTTCTACTCCAATCTTTGCCAAATATACAGACTCTCTGTTAAAATATCCGCATGGCAAACAACAAATTTTACATAACTAGTGCAATTCCTTACGTTAATGCAAAACCTCATATTGGCCATGCTTTTGAGTTTGTAGAAGCGGATGCGATTGCCAGATATCACAAGATTATTGGAGATGAAACATTGCTTCTTTGTGGAAGTGATGACAATGCGCTTAAAAATGTTCAGGCAGCCGAGAAAGAAAACATTCCCGTTCAGCAGTTTATTGACAATAATAGCAATCTTTTCTTGGAACTTTCCAAAAAACTAAATGTCCGGTTTGATATTTTCCAAAAAGGAAGTGCGCCTGCACATCACAAGTCTTCGCAGAAACTTTGGGAACGATGCCGGGATGACATTTATAAAAAAGACTATAAGGGTCTTTATTGTGTTGGCTGCGAACAGTTTTATGAAAAAGATGAATTAGATGAAAATGGCGAGTGCATTGAGCATTCTGGTAAAAAACTTGAGGTGGTTTCCGAAGAAAATTATTTTTTTAAACTATCCAAATACACCGAGCAGATTAAAAAACTTATTGAGGATGAGACTGTTAAAATCATTCCGGAAACTCGTAAAAATGAGATTCTTTCTTTTCTAAAGGGAGGGCTCAAAGACATAAGTATTTCCCGCTCAAATGAAAGAGCTAAAAACTGGGGGGTCTCTGTTCCCGGAGATGATACTCAAAAGATGTATGTTTGGTTTGATGCTCTAAATATTTATCAAAGCGGGATAGGATTCGGAACTGACGAAGAAAAATACAAAAAATGGTGGCCTGCGGATTTACATGTAATTGGTAAAGGAATTTTAAGGTTCCACGCTGTTTACTGGCCTGCATTTCTACTCTCTGCCAAATTAGAGCTACCTAAGACTATTTTTGTACATGAGTACATAACGGTAAATGGACAAAAAATGTCAAAAACTCTGGGAAATGTTATAGACCCGATCGAACTAATTAATAAATACGGCGCCGATGCTTTGAGATATTATTTTCTGCGCCAAATTTCTCCTTTTGCAGACGGAGATTTTTCACAAGGTAAATTTATACAAAGTTATAATGCGGACTTGGCAAATGGACTGGGAAATTTGGTGGCAAGAGTGGCAAAGCTTTGTGAGACTTCAAACCACACGCAACTTGGTTCAGAAAACAGGATTTCTTCACATCTTGTAGATGTTGAGGTATACTCTGATGCTCTTTCTAATTTCAGATTTAATGATGCTTTGTCTTATGTTTGGAATAAAATTTCAGAATTGGATAAATATATTGACGGCGAAAAGCCTTGGAAACTTAGCGCTGGGGATTCAAAATTAAAAGCGGTTCTCTCTCACGCGGTTGATCAAATTCAGGAAATTGCAGCTCTTCTTGAACCGTTTTTGCCGGAGACTGCGGGAAAAATTCAGGAGCAATTCAAAGGCCCAAGAATATATTCCACCGAGCCTCTATTTCCCAGACTATGATTTTCATGTCATCAAAAACCTCAGATGGAAACATGATGATTCCTTCTAATAGAAGTAAATTCTTTAAGAAGCTTGAAATTAACCCTAAATCTGTTGCGGAGGTAAAACAAGTACGCGGCAATAAAATAGTCTACGTTGATAAGCCGCTAGATCCATTAACCGAGGCGGATGGATTAATTGCTAATAATAAGAATTTGTTTTTGATAGTAAAAGTTGCCGATTGCATGCCAATTGCCTTATATGACAAAAAGCATGAGGTAATAGCACTGCTTCATGTAGGATATAAAGGACTTAGGAATAGTGCGATAAAAAATGCATTGGACAAAATGAGAGAGACATTTGGTACCAGACCAAAAAACATAACTGTTAATATCGGCCCCTCCATAGGCCCTTGTCATTACAGAATGGATATCTGGAAGGAAGCAGAGAATCAGTTAATTAGGTCTGGGGTAGTAAAAGAAAAAATAGAAAATCCTAGGATTTGTACATACGAAAGTAAAGATTACTTCTCGCATAGGAAATCTGGCGACGAAGGATCAAAAGATGATCCTAGATTTATCACAATTCTGGGATTAATTTAGCGGCTTCCGACCTGCGGAGTCACCACAAACTCTGAATTTTATTAAATGTTTTGAAACATTGAAATAAATTCATTTTGCACAGAGGGATTCATAGGGTATGCCTTCGCCATCCGCATCTAATCGTTTGTTTATTTGTCTATTGGTGGTATTGGTATATATTGGTAGTATTGACTTATGGTTGATGTGCATTGCCATTTAAATTTACATGCTTTTCACAGCGATGCCGAAGAAGTTGCAAAGCGGGCATTTGACGCAGGCGTTACTAAAATTATTAATGTTGGCACTAGTATTCCTTCAAGTCGCCGAGCGGTCGAGCTCGCACAAA
>JACPDD010000007.1 GCA_016184205.1 Candidatus Levyibacteriota bacterium
GGGCTTTTTCGTCCAGAGGACGATCGGCCTTTTGCCGAAACTTTTAGCACTTTTTCAAAATCTTCCCTGCTTATTTTTTCTCCAGTAATGAGGTACTTCCAAATCTGCTCTCCTGTTAGGGGATACTCGAATATATCTGCATAAAGGACAGTGTTGAGAATTGACTGCCTTATCTTACTTTCCATACTGCGCAAGGACAGAAGCGACTCCATTTGCCAAAGTTTCTGCGGCCGTCTGTGGCGATGTATCGTTGAGTATTGATCGCACGGCATTGCCCAGATACGTATTCATTTGGGAGTTTAGAGCACTGTCAAAGGTATCTGAAGCAAAAAACGAAGATACTGCGTCTTTTGCCTGCAGTACAAAAGGAGAAACTATTGCGCTGCTTTGCAAGCTCTTTGCAAGGTCAACCCTTGCGTAAGGTTCTCCAAATAATCGTGTCTTTGCTTGTGCCGTGTATAATTTTTGTTCTGTTTCTTTTTGTGCAAGATATTTCATAAAAAGAAAAGCCTCTTTTTGATGTTTGCTTTTACTTGAAACTCCCTCAACCCAATAGCTTGCGATTGTTTGATTTTGGCCAGGCAAATGAGGGACAGGGACAACACTAAAATTAAGGCTTGGATTTGCTGCTCTTATGGTAAAGTAATCCCACGAATATCCAAAGTACATAGCAAGACTTCCTTTTGCAAAAGCCAGGATTGAAGGATCAAGCGTTGCGTCCCATACATTTGCGTTGCCCGTAGCAAAAGACGTATAGAAAGAAAGTGCATCGCTTGTTTGTTTAAGCGTAGAGCCTAGGTCTTCTAAGCTCGCTCCGTTTTGAACAAGCAGCAGCGAAACTATGTCCGGAGCGTGAGTTATATTGTCATATGTACCAAGAGCAGCGCCTGCTGTTAGTATCCTGCCATTCTCTTCTTTAACAGTAAGTTGACGGCTAGCTGTAATAAAATCTTGCCAATTAGTAGGAACTGCAATGCCGGCAGCTTGAAAGAGGTCTGCATTTACATACATTGAAAGAGTATCAATCGCAAGAGGAATGCCGTAAATGGCGCCATTCTTAACTAAATCTTTCTGCGCAACAGGGTAAAAATTGTTGGCAAATTCTTTATTTGTTATTACATCAGAGGACATTGGCAAAAGCTCATTTTTAAACATTGGAATCCAAGTGTTGTGGAAGCGGAATATATCCGGGCCTGTACCATTGGGGATTCTGGTAGCAAGTTTTTCCCTATATTGTTTAATGTCTTGCTTGGAATATTTAATTTTTATATCGGGGTTTTCTCTTTCGAAATCCGAGATTATAGTTTGCATTGTAGGTGCATCTTCCCAAAGCCCCCAATAAGATATGGTCACTTCCCCTTTGCTTTTGTTGAAAAACCCAGGGATAACCTTAAAAACCAGTAGAAATATAAGGAATAGTGCCAAAAGACCAACAAAAACTTTAATGATGTTTCCTAAAGACAAAAAAGATAAGCGTGATTGCGGAGGAGAACCCAAAGGTTCAGACGATGTTGGTTTATAAACGTTTTCCGACTCAGAGTAGCCGCCCTGAACGACCTGTTCTGGGGTAGGGGGGGCAAATGGATTTTCTTGCGAAGATATGGACTTTTGAATAGGAGGTGGGGCTTCATCCAAAGGACCGCTGGCCTCTGGCTGAGGATTAGGCGTACTTACATTTGGATTTTGAAAAATTGTTTTATCATCCATACGTAGATTAAATATAGTATAATACACGTAGCGCAGTCAATGAAGTTTCCCCCAGTCCTAAAGAAACATCTTAAAAATCTGCCTAAATCAATCTTCTGGTTTTTAACAGGAGCTTTGCTTGGCACCATTCTTTTAACCAGTTTCTCTCTTTCAATATTTCAAGCTGTAAATAGAGACGTTATCTACCCTGGAGTTTTTGTGGACGGCATTAGTTTTGGTGGAAAAACAGAAAAACAAGTTAGACAATATTTTGACGCCAGGAATGAGAAAATAGCAAATACACAATTTATATTCCTAAGCCCCCAAGGGAAACTAATTACCTCTGTCAAGGAGCTTAATTTTGGATATGATTCTAACCTTTTGGCAACTCAGGCTTTTGGTATGGGAAGATCTACAGATATTTTATCCAACATAAGCCTTATCATTCAAGCATATATAAACGGCATAAATCTCCCCCCTTCATACTCTTATTCTGAGGAAAAACTTCATGAATTGCTTACCCCCCTTTCGGAAAAGTTAAATACAGAGCCGGTTGAAGCTTTATTTTCCTTTGAGAATGGAAGAGTTGAGGCTTTTAGACCATCAAGTGATGGACAGAAAGTAGATGAGGAAAGAATCAATAAAGATTTATCTAAAAGATTTACAAGCATCCTTTTTCCCGGAAAGCCTCAAACCATTGAAATAGTAATCCCACTTAAACCCATAAAGCCCCAGGTCACAACAGATAAAGCAAATAATCTTGGCATCAAAGAGTTGATTGGCATGGGAACTTCTCTTTTCCAACACTCAATTCCTAATAGAATTTTCAATGTTAATCTTGCAGCATCTCGATTTAACGGAGTTTTAGTTGCACCAGGAGAAATTTTCTCATTTAACAAAGTGCTTGGAGATGTGTCAGCATTTACGGGATATAAACAAGCATATGTGATAGAAAACGGCAAAACTGTTTTGGGCGACGGCGGAGGAGTATGCCAAGTCTCAACTACTTTTTTCAGAGCACTTCTTTCTGCGGGGCTCCCAATTGTTGAGAGGAATGCTCATGCTTATAGAGTTGGTTATTACGAGCAAGATTCTCCACCGGGTCTTGACGCGACAATTTATTCTCCTTCTGTGGATTTGAAATTTAAAAATGATACCGAAAATTATATTTTAATTCAGACTGTGGCCGACCTAAATGTTCAGCGCCTAACATTTTTTCTTTATGGAACAAGCGACGGAAGGAAGGCAGAGATTTCAAAACCAGTCATAACAGGACAAACTCCCCCCTCCCCGCCGCTTTTTCAGGACGACCCAACTCGCAAAAAAGGAAGTTTGGAACAAACCGAATTTGAAGCAACCGGAGCAACTGTTTATTTTACAAGAAAAGTTACAAAAGACGGAGAAACTTTAATATCTGAAAGATTTGATTCTAATTATCGTCCTTGGCAAGCGGTGTTTATAAGGGGCACCAAGGAATAGCCAACAATTAACATTTGACAATTTACAATTGGCCAATTCTTGTCACATGTTAAATGTAACATGTCAATTGTTATGAGGAAGATTTTGAATAGTGAACAAGCTATAGAAACTGCAATTAAACTTAGGAAGGATGGTAAGTCAATTGTATTGGTGGGTGGAATTTTTGACATATTACATATTGGACACATAAATTTTTTACAAAAGGCAAAAGAAAAAGGAAAGGTTCTATTTGTGCTTTTGGAGAGTGACAAAAATGCAAGCAGACTAAAAGGCCCCAACCGACCCATTAATACTCAGGAGGCAAGGGCAAATGTCATTTCTGCTTTAGAAGCGGTAAGCTATGTAGTCATGCTACCTGAGATGAAAAATGATGATGATTATGATAGACTTGTTACTCGACTTCAGCCTACGATAATAGCTGTGACAAGAAACGACAAAAACACCGAGCATAAGGTAAGACAGGCAGGCAAAATTAATTCTCGGGTCATATCTGTTGTGAGCCAAATCCAAAATCAATCTACAAGCAGGATTGCAAGAATAATTGAAAAGGAAAATGCTATATGACCCATTCGACTCTGCTCAGGGTCATAGTGAGCGAAATCGAACTATGAAAAAAATACTTATTCTTATAATTGCACTTTTTGGCATTATTTTGGGAATTGTTTTGGCGCAAAATTATCTAAAAAACAACACTTCTTTTTTTACAAAATTGCCAACGCAGACCATAAGAGACAAAACATTTAAATTGGAAGTTGCCAAGACCGATAAGGATAGGGAAACTGGATTATCCGATAGAGAAAGTCTTCCAGCGGACCGCGCAATGCTTTTTACTTTTGATAAGTCCGATTATTATTCTTTTTGGATGAAAGATATGAGATTTCCAATTGATATTATATTTATAAACGGTGACACTATAGTAACAATTTATGAGAATGTACAGCCGACCCCCCAGGGACAAAGTGCTGTTATCTACCAACCTAAGTCTCCTGCGGACCTAGTACTTGAAATAAACGGCGGCCTTTCCTCAAAATATGGCTTTGAGGAAGGCGACAAAGTAAAAATTGAGAACCTCTAAATCTTCATGAGAATTTTAGGTCTTGAAACAAGCTGCGATGAGACTTCTGCTGCGGTGGTTGAAACAAGTAGCCGACACAAGGTCTCACTTCTGTCAAATGTGGTTGCATCTTCTCTTCCTCTTCATGCAAGAACAGGAGGAATAATTCCGGAAAATGCAGCCCGCGAACAGGTTAAATTTATAATTCCCGTTATAGAACAAGCAATTTTTCTAGCGAATTGCGAAGAACGAAGAGCGAAGCGCCCGAACATAGATGCAATCGCTGTAACTTACGGCCCTGGACTTATTGGTTCACTTCTTGTTGGAGTTGAAACTGCAAAAACATTGAGCTTTGCATGGGACAAACCAATAGTTCCTGTTAACCATTTAATTGGACACATATACGCCAATTTCATTGGCACAAATCCTAAATCAGAAATCCTAAATCCTAAACTAGACGCTAGACGCTATTCTCTAACCGCTGATATAGATTTTCCTGCAATTGCGCTAATTGTCTCAGGCGGTCATACTGATTTAATCCTAATTAGAAAACACCAAAGCATTAAGTGGCTCGGCGGTACAAGAGACGACGCAGCTGGGGAAGCATTTGACAAAATTGGAAGGCTTTTAAATCTTCCTTATCCAGGAGGACCAGAAATTGAAAAACAAGCAACTAAAGGAAACCCAAAGGTTTTTGATTTTCCGAGACCAATGATTGGATCAGGGGATTTTGATTTCTCCTTTTCTGGACTTAAAGCAGCAGTTACAAGAGAGGTATCAAGTAGTAAGTATAAAGCATTAAGTATGAAATTTAAATCAGACTTAGCTGCTTCAGTGCAACAAGCCATAATAGACGTGCTTATTTCGAAAACACTAAAAGCAGCAAAAAAATACGGGGCAAGTTCTATTCTACTCGGTGGTGGTGTTGCTGCAAACCAAAAACTCCGAGACGAGTTCGAACTAAACGCTAAACGCTATACGCTAGACGCTAAAATTTTTGCTCCTGAAAAATCGCTCTGCACGGACAACGCTGCCATGATAGCAACTGCAGCCCTCTTTAATTACAAACCAATCGAGTGGAAAAAGGTATCAGCCAATCCGGAATTGTATTTTGACTAAGCAGCAGAAAGAAAATTATCGCGGAACGAAACCGCCCTCATCAAACTCCTCCAAGCTTGGGCAGAGTTAATCTCACAATCTAACTATATCACAAAATATTTTGTAGCTAATAAGTCAACTTAGAATTTTACTTTCCTTTTTCTTCTATATTCAAAGGTGGTTTTCTTGATTTAATAAGTTTTGTTTCTAGTCGTTTTGCATCTTCAACATTTTTTGTTAACATAACAGAAAACTTTTTAGCTGTATCTATATCATTTACATTTTCGTTAATACGGTCAGAAAGTCGATGCTGCTTTGCTCTTCCAATCTTCAGCAACTTTCCGCCATTGGTGTAAATACCATAAACCCCTGGTTTATCAGGTAATTTATTCAAATTTGTTTTATTTATGTTTTTTAATGGACCGAACCTTTTTGCCATTTAATTTCACCACCTTCCTAGCTTACACATTCGGGCAAACTCAGTAAATTATCAGTTGGCGTAGTATCTGAATAAGTCTGAAGGAACTCCGTTCCGTTTACGCTTGTTCTAATCCTACAAAAGGCTTTATTTCCTTGCATATCTTCCACATAAGCGTAATTTCCTACTAGCCTTAACCAATCCACCATCGACTGTCTATCGCTTCTATCTATAACACCGTTCTTGTCAACCCAACCATAATGGCTTATGGCTTCATGAGGATTTTGATGGTATCCACCTGATTTATTTATACATTTAATTCTTACTGTCATTTTCATCACCACCTTGTGATTTTCCTACTTGACATTTTTCCATAATCTGGTAGAATTGTCAATAGTAGAAATAAATATACATGAATACCAACTCGGAAAAAGTCTGGAGATACATTTACAATTATCAACAACTACGAGGCTATTCTCCCTCTCTTGATGAAATTAGACAATCCATTCATCTAAAATCCCTACGCGGAACTTCCCTACAACTAGATAAATTGGAAAAACTTGGTTATATTCAGAGAAAAAAAGGATATCGAAGAGCTATAGAAGTATTAATAAAACCCGAAATAGAAAAATCTCAAGACATGGTCACTATCCCCCTAGTAGGAGAAATAAAAGCCGGAACACCGGCATTAGCTCAGGAAAACATAGAAGAGTATAAAAAGATTCCCAATTATCTGCTTCATGGCCGAAGCAAGGTCTATCTATTAAAAGTTAAGGGAGATAGTATGACAAAGGCGGGGTATAACTCCGGAGATATCGTTATTGTTGCTCAACAACAAACGGCGGACAACGGGGATATTGTAGTAGCTTTTATTCCGGACGAAGAATCTGCAACTCTTAAAAGATTTAAAAAAATGCAAGATTACATATTACTGCTTCCAGAAAGCTATAATCCAATATACAAGCCTATTATAGAAAGGGATGTGGTAATCCAAGGAAAAGTGATAGAGAAATTACCAGAAAATCTATATTGAGTTTGTTCTAGATAAAAGTTATTATAATATTGGATAATTTTAGAAAAACGGTAAGCATGTTGAATAAATATAACAACTACATACATTTTGGAGATATTATGGACTTACTAAAAGAGCTTCCTGAGCAAAGTATAGACATGATATTTGGCGACCCAGACTACAATGTAGGCATTAAGTATGGTGATAAAAATTACACTAAAGACTTTGATGAATACATCAACTGGTACATAAACCTTACTAAGGCCTCTATGCAAGTGCTTAAGGATACGGGTAATCTTTTCATGATGAACTATCCCAAACAGAATGCATATCTCCGAGTAAAATATCTGGAAAATGTGTATCCTTTAATTAATGACTATGCTTGGGTTTACAATACAAACATCGGACATAGCAAGAAACGTTTTACCACAGCCCACAGAAGTATCCTTCATGTAAGAAAAACTGAAGATAACAATTTTTATAAATCTCCCCCGTGCGTTGAAGGACCGGCTCTGGGGCGTCCGCCTCGACACCTCCGGGCAGCTCGTCGACGAACTTGACGTTTGTAAAAAGTTGGGCAGAAACTATATTTCCGCAGAAATAGATAAAAAATATTATGACCTCATTACTGACAGATTAAATAACGGTTTTATAAAGGATGACTACAGACTCGATTTTGTTAAAAAAAGAAGAAGGTCTCTATTGGATACCAGCAAAACAAATCAATCTAGCTTATTACTAAATATCTAAACTTCGGAAACAAAAAGAGGAAAATAATCGGAGATTTTGGTTTTTTGAATAGGGGCTATTCCTACAGGTAATCTTGCAAAATTTCCGGCAAATTCTGCTAGTGATTTTCTATTAATCAGAACTGCAATCAAATTAACCAGAGTTGAAAGAGTATTAACCCTACCAGCGTCTAGTTTTAATTCAGGATTATTGTGAAGAGTGAAATATTTCACATCCTCATTTAAAGCAAGCGTCTCTAGATAATAGATGAAAGCTTCCACCGAGACACCCAACACATCAGGTATTCTCTTCTTCAAAAAATCCATGACAGTTGGACTTACATTCAATCTATAACTCCCTTCGTTATCCTTTTTATGGTCTAGGACAAAAGCTATCCGAAATAAAACCATACCTAGAACCTCTAACGCAATTAGGTCTGAGTGCATTAATAGTTCAATGCCCTGAAAAATCTCCATAAAATTAAAATTCTTCTCATTTTTTGAATTATTAAAATAAATAACGGGCAACATGTCGTTTGGATTATTAGTTTTCTCTTTTGTTAGATAATCAGTGCATCTTTTATAATCCACGGCTGCTTCTTTTCCAGGCTTTTCTACGCCAATATAGTAATTCCCGATATAATAGAGTTTTTGTGTTTTTCTATTCGTTTGACTTGGTCCCTTAGGCCAACCGATTGCCTCCTTAACCATTTCGAATCTTATTGGTTGCGCATACTTATTTAGACTTACATTTCGTTTCGGAATCGACAGTTCTTTTACAAGTTCGTTGAAGACACTTTCAGAAAGTCCGTGGCTTTGATAATATTTAAAAATTGCTGAGCTATGCATGATATTAGCGAATTTTAACACTTTAGTATCTTTTTTAAAAGTTTATTCTATTGGGAGGATGCCGTAGTAGGTTAAAATATCTCCATCAGATAATTGTATTTTGGGTAAAACCTGATAGAATAACTCTATGCAAAATGAGCTGCTCCTTATTGTAGTTGCAGTTATCCTCGCTTTCGGCGGACTTGCCTATCTCCTTAATAAAAAGTTTACCGAGCTTAATAAGCCAAAGTCTGACGAAGCACTTCTTGAGTGGCTTAAAACTATGCAAAAAACTGTTGACGCCACAAATAAGACTGTTAATGAATCCCTGCGGACAAGTTCCACTTCAATGATAAAAACTCTTCAGGAAAATTCAAAACAATTAAATGAAAGGCTTGATAAAGCAGCTTCGGTTATAGGAGGAGTTCAGAAGGAAGTCGGACAAATGAGTGAGATAGGACGTAATATGAAGGAACTGCAGGAATTTCTTAAAAGCCCAAAA
>JACPDD010000008.1 GCA_016184205.1 Candidatus Levyibacteriota bacterium
TCTATTAAAACAAGATTTTCCATTAAGATTCCATAATCATCTACGCCGTTTGTTGTTAATATCCCATTATCTATTAAATAAATTTTGGGAAGGGATTGTTCAGCGTCTTTATAGGAATAAGAAAACTTCCGCAAAGGCAAAACAAAAAAAACATCGGTCAGCGCATCAATAAAATTGTATAGAGTATTCTTGCTGGCTTTTATGCCAGTTGACTTGATAAAATTATAAAATTTATGAATAGAGAACTCTCTAGCAGCAGAGCTAATCAGCGATTTAATGAGGAGTTTCAGCAGTTTTATGTTTCTGATTTTGTACCTTTCAATAACATCCCTGAAGATAGTAGTCTCAGCAATATCTGTCAGAATTTTATCCTTTTCCTCAGGGTATAAGATAACTTCCGGATAGCCTCCATTCTTTAAATAATCGCTCAGCTTATTAATCACAAGTAATCTTTCTGAAGTTGATAAATATTTCTTAATCTCTATTTTGTTTAAACTCAGATAATCCTTAAATGAAAATGGCAAGATTTTATAGGATATAGTTCTTCCTCTCATTGATGTGGCTATTTCCTTGCTCAGAAGCTTTGAAGATGAGCCTGAAATGAATATCTGGGCATTTTCATTATCTATTTCTGTTCTGACAAATTTTTCCCATTTCTCAACATTTTGTATTTCGTCAAGAAAAAGCCATATCTTTCTGCTCTTGTTCTGAGGATAAATTTCATAAAATGAATTCATCATATTGTCTAAGTCTTTATTAGTACATCCTTCCAAATCATTTCTTTCAAAGTTTATGTACACTATACCATCAATGCTTTCATGCTCTAGAATTTGGTTTATTAATTGAAACATAGCATAGGTCTTGCCGGCTCTTCTTGGGCCTATTATTGAAATAGCCCTTCTCAATGGAACTTCTTGAGGAATGCTTATTTCTCTTACCACTAATTTTGGTGTTTTTTTGTCAGTGGTTTTTTTATTCATAGATATATTAGTATAACATTTTGGAAATGAAAGTTGTCAATAATGCAAAACGAGTCAAAAATTTATAAAGAGGGGGGGCGGGTGACATTTGTCAAATCGGCGAATGCCGATTGTCCTGCAAAGCAAGACCCCGCCCAAAGGTTTTGGAACCGCCCTCCTAGCTGTTCGAGCTAATCATCCTGATGGATGTCACCGTGCCGACGATAGCAGACAGCAAGTCGAGGTTGAGGCCCCAGCCCACGCTTACAACCTGTACGCCGAAAAGTGTTGTGCTGTGAATTGCATAGTACTGAAGAATCAGCAGTAGCAGTGCCAGCGAAAGCGCCACGACTTGTGCCCAAAGAGCACCGTTGCTCTCCGGGTGGAGCTTCTTGTGGTATACGCTGTACGCGATTACAAAGGCCGCAAGCAGGATCAGGAAACCTATCAAGCCAGCTTGTAGACCGCTGACCGAGATGCCAAATCCCGTGCCCCAGGGAGCGAGTACTCCAAGAGCGAGAAAGAACGCGCACGCGAGAATGGTTGCCTCGCCTGGAGACAAGCTTTTAAGTATGTCCGGGATGTTCTCGAACTTCTGGGGTGGCTGTGTTTCCTTTCCGGGCGCAGCTTTACGATTAGACCTTGTTTCTTGGGCCCTTGCCCAAAAGGCCTGCAGTCCCGGCGGGGTCTGCCGACTTTCAAGGTCCGCATTGCACCTGACGCAGATTGGATCTTCTTTGGATAGAGATTTGCCGCAACTTGCGCAAGCAATGGCCACTTAGACACTCCTCACATAAAACCTGCCGAATACGACTCGCTTACTTATTTATCAAAGAGCACCTCCAAAACCAGAACAAAATTAAGGAATGAACTTTCGTAGAAATCCGCTGTTGGATGACACGTTGTTATTCCTTTATGTATTTTACCAAACTAGAAGCTTTGACAGCAAAGTTAAATTATTGGGAATGGAGGTTAGAGGCCTAGGATTTTCGTTGAGAATTGCAGGAGTTGGAAAACAAATCTTCCCAGGGAAAATCCGCCAAGTGGGAAAAGAAGAAGGAAGAATATTATAAACATTCCAATACTTCCTAGTGAAAGATAAGCATTTGCTTCTTTTTCCGGAAGCAAAAGCGAAAACACTTTTGAGCCGTCAAGGGGAGGGATTGGCAGAAGGTTAAATATGGCAAGAAGAAGGTTTATTGTTGCCGCTACGTAAAATAGGGGGGCAAGAGCAGTTTGCCCCAAAAGATTTAAAAGAAGACTTGCCAAAATTGCAACTGCCACATTTGTAAGCGGTCCGGAAAGCGCAACTATGGCCATGTCCCGCCTTCCATCTCTTAGATTAAATGGGTCAACAGGCACAGGTTTTGCCGCGCCAAAAATAACAGGAGAGCCTGAAACAATAAGCATTAGAGGTAATAATATGCTCATTATTGGGTCAATGTGGCTCTTAGGATTAAGAGTTAGTCTTCCCATAATTTTTGCAGTCGGATCTCCTAAGCGGTAGGCTACAAATCCATGGGCAATCTCATGTAAAATTGCCGAAAAAATTAAAATTGTAAGCGTGATTAATCCGGATACTAAATCCATGTTGTAGCCTCCTCAAATATATGATATCATAAAGCTATGTTAAAAGGATTGAAATGTGCGATTTGCAAAAAGGGCATTATGGTTGGACACAATGTCTCTCACGCAAAAAACAGAACAAGAAAAATTTTTAAGCCAAATCTTCATATGGCTCGCGTTACTATAAATGGCGTGACAAGGCGTGTAAAGCTATGTACGAAATGCCTAAGAACTATAAAGAAAGAAATGAAATCAAAAGTAGTAGAAGTCTCCACGGAACCACCATTTGTTGCCTCAGCTTAATTGATATCTTGGCAATGTCCTCTTTGTGTTTTATCTTATTTAGATTGTGATAAATAAGGAATCTATCAATGTAGGTAGTCGAACAATGAGAAGAGTAGCGATGGCAGGTGTTTTGGCAATTGCCCTTGGTCCTGTAGTTCGCATAACTCCTAAAGAACATGCTCCTGTTTTGCCAAAACCTCTTAAAATCGTAAGCCCATTGGGAAACAGATCCAGAGGTAAATAAATTAAGATAGGTTTAATTTCTATTTGTTATCTATAATAGTTTCTGACAGCTAGAGTTAGCTTTTGAACTTCATTGTTGTCCAATCTGGAAAATGGTTTTTCTAAGACAGACTCTGGGATGCCCATTCTGTTCATAACCTGAATAGCTTGCGACTGAGATAGAACTTTATTTCTATGCGGTTCGTCAGAGTTCTCTGAAGCAACAATAACTCTTCCTCCTCGGCTATATTCCTGCATAATTTCTCTCAACTCTCTGTTTACACCAGATCTAATTTTTTGATGTCGTTCTTGTTTTGACAATGTCATAGTTCCTGCGTTTTGTTCTACCTCAACTATAGCTTGTTTAACATCATTTTTGACTAATCCGTATTTTCCTGCCCTTCTGAATAGTGAGGCAAAAGTATATACCGCTGGGTTTGCTTCTATTTCTTTTTTCCCTTTAGGTTCAAGCACTATCATGCTGGCTTCTGTTCGAGGTGGGGGATAGAAAGAATCCCTAGGAATTGTAGTCAGCTCATGGACATCAAAAAAAGTTTGAGCAAGTAGAGACATTTTTCCAAAATCCGGACTTCCTTCCGGTGCCTGTAGTTCGCTAGCTATATTATCACCCACAATAAGGACCGCATTGCTTATTGGCAAATCAATGAGTCTTTGCAGAAATGGCTCAGTTATATGGAAAGGTATATTAGCAACTACTTGTGCCTCTTCGCCTCTATCTATCAAGCTGCCAAAGGGGACATATAAGGCATCTTTTAGTATAAATTGCACGTTTGGATTTCTTTCTTGAACCTCTTCCAGTGCTGGTTGAAATCTTCTGTCTATCTCAATGCCTATGACAGTACCAGCTCGCCTTGCAAAAGCTTCGGTAACGTGACCAATTCCCGATCCTACTTCTATTACCTTGGCCCCTGGCAGTGTAGATGCTACTAATAAATCAATGGCGCCTTGGTCAACTAAAAAATGTTGTCCTATTCTTTCGGAAAGACGTAGGTCATTAGCCTCCAACACGCCTTTAATATATTGTTCTCTTTCTGTACCCATATCCTATTATAGGATATTCTAGCACAGTGTTTCTAGTATTGCAAAGTAGGGCTATGCTGGGTTTTTCAAACGATAGAGTCACATATAATAAAGAAAAAAATGTGTCGTGTGCTAGACTACTAAATATCAGCAATGAATACTACAAGGAGGACTTGGATTGAAATTGATACATCCGTTTTTCTTCATAATATTGAATTACTTAAGTCAAAACTAAAGCCCGGTGTTAAATTTGCGGCCGTAGTAAAAGCAAATGCATACGGACACGGAATCGTAAAGATAAGCAAGCTTTTGTCAAAAGTAGATGCAGCTTTTTTAGCAGTGACATATTTAGAAGAGGCTATTGAATTAAGGGAAAATAATATTTCTATTCCTGTATTAATGCTTTCCCAGCCCTTTGTAGAAGATATTTCTGTGGTTGGTTATTAAATATAAAATTACGCCTACCGTTTGTGCTATAGATTTTGCAAAGACACTTTCTGCTGAAGCTGTCAAAAAAAATATAAGAGTGCCTATCCATATTAAGATAGGAACAGGTATGAATAGATTATGGTTTCAGTTTGAGACTGCTGAGAAAGATATTAAAAATATTTCCCAGCTTTCAGGCTTACGAGTTGAAGGAATATATAGTCATTTTTCTAATGCATTCAACAAGAAAGATTCGGCTACTGAGGAGCAATTCAAAAAATTCTCAATACTAATTAAGAAACCGGAAAAAAATAAAATTTTCCAGATTATGTACATATCGCAAACAGTGCGGGATATATGGTTTCCCAAAACACAGTGTAACTTGGTGCGTTTTGGATTAGCGATGTATGGACTTCAGCCTAGTGATAAAGTAAAATATCCACTTCCAATAAGACAATGTTTTACATGGAAGGCAAAAATTCTACAAATCAAAGAAATTAAAAAAGGGGAGTATGTATGATACGGAAAAAAATGGGAAGCTGCTAGGAAGACTACCATTGCAACGATTTCAATTGGATATGCAGATGGGTTCCGCAGAAGCCCCTGTAACTTCAAATACGTGCTGCGTAATGGGTATAAAGCCGAAATAATAGGAGATATCACAATGAGCCTTTCTGTGATAGACGTTTCCGATATTCCAAATATTTCTCTAACTGACGAAGTCGTTATTGTAGGCAAACAAAAAAAATCAGAAATAACCTTTGAGGAAATTGCTAAACATTCAGGGACTATAAATGAAGAAATTGCAGCTGTTATTTCTCCAAAAATACTTCGAAAATATATATAGGATTTTGCTATATTTTAACAGGAGTTACTATAAGCTGACTATTTTCCCTTTTTGCAATACATAGAAAATTAAATTTATCGAAATCGAGAGCATAGTCAATATCTTCTTCAGGGAATTCCAATTTTGATTTATCTAAAAACCAACTTATCCCTGGGTTTTTATATAGTGCTTCTCTTGCTTTTTTTCTATCAATATCAATTCCCATAAGAGACATTTCAAGAAAATTGGAAAATACTGTGTCTTCAGCGTCCATTGAAACTATAGATATTTTTTCATGTTTCGTTTTCATGATATATTTTAGAATTGATGAATATGTTACAAAACTGCCAAAGATTAGATATTGAGCTAAGATTGCGCTAGCTAACCCTTGTGTGCCAGATGATGTTCGATGGACAAGTATCCTATCTTTAATATTTCCTCTTGCAATTTCTGAAGGGGAATTTCCAAAATCAAAATCTTTAATTTTATAACCATTTTCCTCTCCCATTAAAAGTACATCGGGATTGTTTGATTTAATTGCAAATGCTTCTTCTTTTGTAGCAACTGGAATAATATATTTTGCCCCATTTCCAAATGCATAAGCTTCTACAGTCGCAGCGCGCATAATGTCAACAATTATTACCAATCCTTTTGCCTGTCTCGCTCCAGCAATACCGGCTAAATTTTTTATAAACATATACTATAAAATAGTATTTTATTTAATAACCTGCGAATTCAACAAGAACTGAATTATTTTGATTACTGTGTCTGTGTAGTCTCCCGTATTGTCAACATAGAAAACCTTATCTTGGGGAATTGTTCTACTTTGTCTTAGAATTTCTTCCTGCAAAAGTAATATTCTTTCGGTTGAGTATCGATCTATTAATTCTTGATTCCCTGCAAACATACCATGCCTATTCAAGTTTATTTGTGAGGCATCGGACCTTATTACTATAAGCTTATTATTATTGGTTAAATAAGGGCTTACGAACGAAGGGATTAACTGAACTCCCTCGAAAAGTACATTTCTTTCTCCTTGCAATTCTAGTTTAGGAATTATTCCTGTCAATACTGAACTTACTGCCTCTGAATATCCGTTAAATCCTTCAATTAAATGTTCAGGAGAATAAGACCCATCGCCTATAAATACATAGCTATCACATGAGCCATAAGTTACAAAAGGATTTCTTTGGCTTTTAGGTTTATTCCTGTCTATCTCCTGTGCTATCAACCTAATGATATCCATGTTTTGCAGAGCACAACTCTTAATAGTTGCTGCAACTAATGGTGATATAGTTGACTTCCCAGACAATGGAGCCCCTGTTATAAAAACTAAAGTACCTTGTTTAGTAAAACTATACTCGGGTCCTTTTATTATTTCATGCCCTCTCAAATTCTCTGTATTATTATTCATGCCAAACGTCGTTCCTTCTACTAATTTTTAAAAGTTTTTTTAATCGATTTTTAGACCTATTTTGCAGAACAATGCTAGTTGAGTTTTCTAGATTTTTTATAATAATATCCGCTATGAATCCAGTCTCTTCCTCTGTAAAGCCTCTTGCGGTAATCCAAGAAGTGCCCAATCTTATCCCACTAGCAACATATGGCTTCAGTTTTTCACCAGGAACTATCTGCCGATTAGTAAGAATTCCTATTTTCTCTAAAAGTTC
>JACPDD010000034.1 GCA_016184205.1 Candidatus Levyibacteriota bacterium
CGCCAAAAGTTCGGGGGCCGAAGTTTCGGTTTTATAGACATTTGCGCGGTCAGGAAAAACCGGCAAAGCGCCCGTTATTGTATCAATTGAATAAGACAAGGCTTCATCTTCCTGACTTTGAGGAAAAACAATTTCAGATAGTTTTCCAAAAGCAACTGTGGGCGGAGGTGGCGGAGAAATCTGCTGTTTTACAAATAGTACTGTTCTGTAGAGAAGCATGGTTGCAAAAAATGCTCCTGCAACAATTGAGACCCATTTAATAATTTTTCTTGTCCAGGCAGTAGTACTGCTAAGTGTAGCCATATATTGAGTATAGGATTAACTTGCGGTACAATGCAAGAATATATGGTTAGAGTTAGATTTGCTCCGAGTCCCACGGGAATTCCTCATGTTGGAAATATAAGAACCGCGCTTTTTAATTATTTTTTTGCCAAAAAAGAAGGCGGAAAATTTATTTTAAGAATTGAAGACACAGACCAAGCTCGTAAAGTTGCCGGCGCACAAGATGCCATCAAGCAGTCACTTTCTTGGCTTGGAATTTCCTGGGATGAATATATTGTCCAATCGGAACATCTTGATGACTATAAAAAATATGCTAAGGAGCTCGTTTCAAAAGGTTTGGCAAAAGAAGAAGATGGTGCAGTTGTCTTCATTACTCCAAGAGAGGGAGAGACTTCCTGGGTGGATAAGATAGGAAATAAAGCCATAGAGTTTGAAAATAAAGACATAGAAGATTTTATAATTTTAAAAAGTGATGGTTTTCCAACTTACCATTTGGCAAATGTTGTTGATGATAACAAAGAAGGTGTAACCCATGTAATAAGAGGAGAGGATTGGGTAAGCTCAACTCCAAAGCACATACTTCTTTATAAAGCTTTTGGCTGGAATATTCCGCAGTTTGTGCATGTTCCAAACATCCTTGGTCCTGACAAATCAAAGCTATCAAAAAGGCGCGGAGCAAAATCTGTCCTCGACTTTAAGAAGGAAGGATTTTTGCCGGAAGCGCTACTTAATTATTTAATGCTTCTTGGATGGTCCCCAAAAAATGATAGGGAAATTTTATCAAAAGAAGAAATAACCAAAGAATTCTCGCTTGAAAATATAAACGTTTCCCCGGCAGTTTTTGACCAGAAGAAACTTGAGTGGATGAATGGAGAATATATTAGGAAACTTTCAGTTTCCGACCTAAAATCAAAAATCAAAAATCAAAAATCAAAAATACAATTCAAAAATGAAAAAGTTTTGGATGAGTTGATACTCCTCGCTCAAACTAGAATGAAGACATTGCTCGATTTTAAAACCCTAGTTGGACCATTGATTCAAGGTTCGAAGGTAGATTTATCGACCGAGGAGAAAAAAGTAGCGGAAAAACTGAAAGAAAGACTTTCAGCAATAGAGCAATGGAGCAGCGAAGCAATTCTTACCGCTCTTAAAGAAATCATGGAGAGTGAGGGAGTAAAAATGCAGACGGTTTACAAAATATTTACAGGAAATGAATCTGGATTACCGCTTCCACAATCTCTTGAAATCCTGGGCAAAGAAAAAACGCTCAAATTATTAGTGCAATGAAGATTTTAGACTTCTATAGATACCTTGATAAATTAAAAAGTACAAAAAGGGAAGGATGGATTGCGGATGGGATCATGGATTCGGAGAGTGTTGCGGACCATTCTCTGTCTGTTGCCACATTATCTATGATTTTGGCACCTCGTCTAAAAGTAGATAGAGATAAGATTATTAAAATGGCTCTTATTCATGACATTGGAGAAAGTATTATTGGGGATGTTCAATGGTACACGCCGGGGAAAGGAATAGATAAAAAAGTTCTTGCAAAGAAAGAAAAAGATGAAGGAAAAGCAGTAAGAAAGATCCTTGAAACTTTAGGAGACGATGAGTATTTGAAACTTTGGGAAGAAATGGAAGAAAAGAAAACAAGGGAAGCTAAAATCCATAAGGAGATAGACAGAATTGACCTTGCACTTCAGGCTTATTTTAATGAAAAAAGAACAGGAAAGAATCTTACCCGCTTTTTTGATTTTACAGATTTATTTATCAGCGAGCCACTAATAAAAGAAATAATGAAAAAGATAAGAAAAAATAGAAAAAAGTCAGAAAATTAGACTCATGCCGGAATACCCACAAGACAGCACTACGGTTCCAGTAGAGGGAAGTGCCATATCTAAATTTGGTGCAGATAGGGAGGAACAGAGAGCTAAGATAAGACCCGCTATTGAAGTTCGAGTCGTGTCCCGTGGCATATCGAAGAAGGTTTTGGGTCTAGATCCAAAGAAATGGGAAGTGCTTCTAGATGCTGCTGCAGACTCTGTTGTTGTAGAAGAAACCGGAAGAACAGAAACAGAAAAAATTATAAATAGGGGTAATCATAAAGAGCCTTTAGATCCTGTAGCAATTAGACATTTAGTTTGGTTTAAGAATGCAGGGTTTTCCGACGATCAATCAATGCTCGCATTGAAAGCAATTGGAGAGATTCCTCCTCCTAAGCAAACTAGTCTCCCCGTAGAAATTAGAAAGGAAATTACAAAAGAAGTTTTAGCTCTTCATGGAATGTCCATTTACACGCTGGACATTACCGGAGACCAATGGGAAATTTTTCTAAAAGCTGCAGAAGATATTATGGCAGTAGAAAAAAGAGGAAGAGCAAGAACTGAAAGGGTTACCAGCTATGGAGACCCACTTATCACTAGATATACCTCATGGTTTAATAAGGAGGAGAAGACTAAGCTTTCAAATCCGGAAAAGATTCTGGGGGAGCTTAAAAAATTAGCACCATCGCTTTTTCTAGAGGAAAGAGCCAAGGCCGCTTAATAGGTGATTTAAATTATAGCTTTGTAGCTTTACACCCCAGGGGTGATATGCCCTTTACACCCCAGGGGTGGGATGAGTAAGGTCTAGTAGGAAGTGAATTTGATTAAGGCGCGGTCTCCTTGCTTAATTTCTCTGTCCAAAAGGTCTTTATCTTCTGCGTCATTAAGATAAAATTTAAGTGTTCCCTGCTTTCCTTTGCAAAGAGTTTCTCCGTCACCTGTTATTAAGCAGGCTTTGGTGAGCTTCATAGGAAGAGTTGCAAAAAAGTGAGACCATTTTATGCCTGTTTTCATCACACGCACTAGGCTCGGTTCCTCCGCAGTAATAAAAACATTAGCTGACTGATTATGATATTTAGGATTTGCAAAACTTCTTGTTATTTTGTCTGTAATAATTGTAAAAGTGGCGGTTATGTTTGTCTTTTGAGATTCCTGTTCTGTGCCGGCCGTCTCAATCTCTGCCAAATCAGCAGGCGCTGTTGCCGTATTCGGTTTTAGTAAAAACACTCCCGTTGAAACAGCAATAAGAATAATTGCCCCAATAATTAATTTATTCATTGCTGCCGGACTACGATTCGAACGTAGATAAACGGATTCAGAGTCCGTTGTCCTACCATTAGACGATCCGGCAATGTGTCCTAATTTTATCAAAGTTGAGCTTCGAATGCTATAATTAGGACATATGATTGTAAAGAAAAAAGATGGATACTATGTTCTTTCAGAGAAAACCCGGAGGAATCTTGGCGGTCCATATAAAACAAGGGAAGAAGCACTGAAGCGTCTTCGGCAAGTTGAATTCTTCAAACACCAAAAAGTCTAGCTTTACGCTCCGGGGGTGAAATGAGCAAAAAATTAATTAAGTCGGGCGGGGTCAACTCTTATTATTTTATCATCTTCCGCTCCTGCATCTCCTCTTCCGTCTCTGTTGCTTGTTGTAATATAAAGCATATTGTCCGGTCCCATAACCACCTCTCTAATTCTTCCCAGCTCATTGTAAAAGTGTTCTTTGGGTTCAAGCGTTGATATATTAAGTTGAAACAATGCTTTACCCCTAAGCCCGCCAAAGAATAAAGAACCATTGCCTTGCCTGCCGGCAGGCAGGTAAAATGCCATGCCTGCAGGGGCCCATGTTTTGGAACCGCTTTGAATTTTTGGCATTTCCATTCCGACTCTTACCCCAGCTCCTCTTATTTCCGGCCAGCCATAATTTTTACCAGCTTCAATTTTATTTACCTCATCTGTTGCCGTTTCTCCATGCTCTGTTTCCCAAAGATTGCCCTTGCTATCCCAAGCAATGCCTTGAGGGTTTCTGTGTCCCCAGGAGTAGATAAGATTATTGAAGGGATTTCCCGGAGCGGCTTTTCCGCTGTCAGTTACACGCAGAATTTTTCCTGCCAGAGAATTTCTGTTTTGCGCAAGAGATGGATTTTGAGCATCGCCCGTTGTGATGTATAAGTATCCATCCGGCCCAAATTTAATTCTTCCTCCATCATGGAATATTGCTCCAGGGATATTATCAACAATTGTAGTCTGATTTTTCAGGCTATTGTTCTTCAAAGTAAACCTAACAACTCTGTTCTGGCTTTTTTCGCCATTGCTGCTATAAGTGTGGTAAAAATATACAAAGCTATTGCTGTTAAATTGCGGATGAACTGCTACTCCATGTAATCCGCTTTCTCCATTTTCATGGACATCTATTTTGCCAATTTCCATGATGCCATTTTTATCCACCAATTTCAAAGACCCACCCCTTTCTGTTATTAACATTGAGCCATCGGGCAAAAACGCCAGTGCCCAAGGAACCTTAAGCCCCGTTGCAATAGTTTCTATTGGCTTTCTTTTCTCTGTTTCTGAGGGGTGTAATGCAAATGGAGTAGAAGATTTTGGAATATTGGAGACATATAAATAACTAGCGATTCCAATAAGAATTATTACAACAGCTGCAGGCCCTGGCTTAAAAATCATGCCCTGATTATACCACCCTTAACGGATTGACTTTTTTCTAAAACTTTTTCAATAATAGATATGTGTCTCACACTTTCTATAAACCCCACAAAAAGAGTAAGCCCTCAGGCCACCATTTTTTAGATATCATTATATACCCATTAGCTATTATTTCTCCTGTAATGACTATTCCGCAGGTGTTAGATGTGTGGGTAGGAGGGAATATCTCTGGAGTATCTTTGCATACATGGGCAGCTTATGCAATTGTGTCTGCGGTTTGGTTTGTTTACGGGATTTCTCACAAAGAAAAACCAATTGTGATTTCTGGCTTCTCTCTTTTTATATTAGATTCAATAATAGTGCTTGGGGTTTTACTAAACAGATAATTCCTCTTATCTTTAATTGCTAAATCCTCAATGTTTTTATAAAATACAAGCCTATGTCGGCTGAACGTCCAGAAAGAAGAACATATTTTAGAATTCCCAATCTAGCACTCGATTTTCCTCTCTCGGAATTGGATGGAGTAAATATAGAAAATCCTCTTGCCAAAAGTCTACTTAGAACAGCGACAGTTAAAAGATTAAAAGGAGTCAGTCAGCTGGGTCTCGTGATTACACAAAAAAGACATGGAAGAGCTCATTTTCACACAAGATATCAGCATATAGGTACTGTTACGGAAATAGGCGAAAGAATCTTAAGGCAAAATGGATTTGATGAACAGGAGATTAATCTTGGAGTAGCAGCATTCATACTGCACGACGTTGGAATTACAGCTTTTGGCGACTCCACAAAACCCCTTGACCCAAAAAATTTAGAAGAAGAAGCTCATTGGAGAGAAGCGTCTAACAGAAGAATAACAACTCTTCTCAGAAGAAATAATATTTCTCCGCAGCAAGTTGACGCAATAATACACAATGGAGGAGTTTTGGGAAAAGTCCTGGATATTGCGGATAGGATCGCATATGTATCCCGGGATTTATCTGCATGGATAGACGATTTGCCAAGAATAGAGGAGGCTTGGGGAAGCCAGCCGAGAGATGGCGGCAATTTCCTAATGACCACCGAAGAGAGGAAAGCTCTTCTTCGCGTCGAACCAACAGCTGCAGAGTGGATTCGACCATTTACAGGTGCGGATGAGTTCCTCAATGGAATTGAACGCTGGTGTCTATGGTTAGTTGGCATCCCGCCTGAAGAATTGAACCGCCTACCCGAAATCAAGAAACGTGTCGAAGGTGTCCGCAAAATGCGACTCGCAAGCAAGGCAGAGGCCACGCGCAAGAAAGCGGTGACGCCTGCAATTTTTGCTCAAATCGCTCAGCCAATGACGGATTATCTTCTTGTGCCGTTAGTAAGTTCGGAGAAGCGTCCTTGCATCCCAATTGGTTTCATGCCGAAAGAGGTCGTCGCAAGTAATCTTTGCTGTGTTTTGCCGCACGCTACCCTCTATCACTTCGGAGTTCTTTCTTCTGCGATGCACATGGCATGGGTGAAGCAGGTCTGCGGGCGACTGAAGTCGGATTATCGGTACTCGAAGGATATCGTTTTCAACAACTACCCGTGGCCGGAGAAGCCGACGGCTAAGCAACGTGCTGCGGTGGAAGCTGCCGCGCAG
>JACPDD010000015.1 GCA_016184205.1 Candidatus Levyibacteriota bacterium
AGTTTGTAATACTCACTTTCCAAGATTTTAGCGTCTTTGCTGGAGATTGTGCTATGTCTAAAGGTTAATGTTTCAATTGCTTCGCAGAGCTTTAAGAATTCTTTGGGTGGTAAAAATTCGCTTCCCACCAAAAGCAATGGGTAACAACGAGTGGCGCCTAGAACTTTAAGACATCTAAGAACATCTTTTAGCTCTGTGGATTTATTTTTTCCAGGATCAAGGAAAGTCGAGTAAATTTCAGCATAATTTTCGAGGCTTGTTAAGAAATTATCTTTTTCTGCTTCTATAGTCTTACCATACCAATACATAAGACTTTTTTTTGTAGGCGGTTCTTTATCTGTTGAAATGGCGGAGCAATAATGGAGTAAGAAAGAATTCATTTTTCCTTCGCCGACGGTATCAGTGATTTCATCAACGTGTATACATCACTATCGCTATCAACTTGAACTTCTATAAAGTTTACTGTAAGCACCTTATTCTTTATTAAGGAAACTATCCCTTCTTTTCCGTGTTGATCCATTAAATCTCTCATTTGCTGTAGGAAGAAATCTTTTACATTTTTTAACTTTGCTGGAGATGATCTTCTCCTTATTTTCCTACCTTTTTTCTCTTTAGGAGAAAGCATAGGAGGAAGGTAAATTGTATCGCTCAATAAGGTGGAGAAATTATATTTATCTCGCTCACTCAATGTTAGAGTAAATTCCGCTTCTTCCTCTCCCCAACCTTTTTGATTTATATATTTAGTTTGTAATTCTTTTCCCAGCTCGTCGTCTTTTCCAAGAACTTCTACTGCGGAACGAAGCAACAGAAGAAGAGTAGCCAATCTCTGCTGTCCGTCCACCACCATAAATGTTTCATTACCCTCTTTTTTTTGAAAGAATAGTATTCCAAGAAAATAGGGAGGTTTATTTTTATTGATATCTAGCCAAAGCTCGCTAACGTCCTCAACCGTCCAGGAGAATGGTCTTTGATACATTGGAACCATGAACCTTCTGTCCTTAAAAATTTGATCCAATGTATTAAGTGGAGGCGAAGAAATCATATCGTTTAGATTATATTTCTCTTACAATTAAAACACAACAGTTATTTCCCCTTCTCAATTATTGACTTTCTTCTCGTCAGTTGTTATTCTTTGTCCGAAGACTTAAAAAGGTAAACTTTTCAATCAGGTGCTTTTTAAGAAATTAGCCTTGAAAGTTAGGGATACTTGGGGATATTCCCGCAGCTTTTAACATACTCCATCAGGCGAAGTCCTATCTCATGGCTTGACACACTCTCGATTAGGTAGTAGAATCGTCTCCCATGAATTACGAACGCCTAAGACAGCCAGATGTTGCATCATTTTTTAAATTTGTCGAGAGTCTTGAAGGTAGAACCGCACAACTTGAGCTAATAGCTGTTTCTGGATTCGACCCCAAATTAAGAGCACAAATGAGATGGCGAATTGAAGGTGTAGTGGAGGTAAAAATGGATGGTAATAGGGTATTCGAATACCGTGGCGATGGCCATGTAAATATGGTTGACTGGCCTATTGTTTACACTACTGAACCTGAAGATTCTGGTGAAAGATATCATGGAGAACCAGATATTTGGAGGCCTCTCTTAACTCCTGATGGAAAAGCTAAAGATTTTAGAGTGAGAGGCCTCGTCTAAGCGCTTTTTAAGAAATTAGCCCCGCCTGCATCGCTTTGCGACCCGCTCGCATCGATGTGCGAAGCGTTTCGGGCGAGAGCATTGCGGGCAGGTTTAAGTATAGGAGGATGACTTATAAATCCCCGCATTATTAAGACAGAGTAACACCTCAATACACCCAGGGGTGCGTATCCAGTAACACCCCAGGGGTGCAAAGCTGGGGATGCAAAGCTGGGGCGTAGAGTCTTCTGGGGTTATTGACCCCGTTAGAAAAAGCTCATGAAATAGAATATTTATCGGGAGTTGAATATAATTTCTAACGGGGTTGACAGAGCAGCCGTTTCCCTTTATCCTTGACTTAGGTGAAAAAAATTCTGCTCATTTTGGTGCTTGCGGCAGTCCTTGGCTTAACTGCTCCGGCTGTCTTTAAGAATGACATTACAAAAGAACCTCTTGCTGCGCCAGTACCAACTCCTACCGAGGCTCCTTTAGATGTTGCAACTTCAACGCACGTGCGTTCTCCGGACGGAATCATGACTCTTACCATTAAAGAAACCAAAAAGTCAGATGGAACAACCTTTTATTCCTTTTTGGTTTCAGGAGAAGATGCAGATAATTTGGAAATTTACTCAAAAACTCTAACAATTGGGAAGATGTTGCTGTCTTTGAATAGCTGGTCGCCTGATAATAAATACCTTTTTATAACCGAAAACAACGGCAATTTGGACAATTATCTTATTTTTAAAGCCACGGGTGAAGCATTTGCGGATGGAACGCCGTATATTGATTTTGGAGCACACTATAGCGAGAAAATGACAGAATACACCCTAAAAGATGTTACGGGATGGGACGGCCCAGATTTATTGCATGTGCGAACAAGCGGGCCTGCCTATTGGTTTGAGATTTCAAGCACAGCTTTCTACAGGCTTGTCCAGCGCTAAATAGTTTCCTCAACAGTGACTTTTAAGTCTTTACCGTCGTAATCAAATACGAATGTAACATCCTTTTTCTTATTATTTGTAATATAAAGGTTTTGCGCCTGATCAGAGGCGTTTCTGTCAGGATGGTCATATATAGACACTCCAAACTCCCTTGGAACCTGCGGAATTTCGGCAAAATCATGCCTTACCTTTGAAACAGCATCAAGATTGGCGTCTTTAGCTGTCCAATAGATAAGTGAGGCTAAATGGCATACGCCGTCTCCAACTAACCATCCTGAAGACTTAAATCCTTGCGCCCAGTTAAAATTAGCATTAGTTGTTTTGACCACTTTTCCCAAATACTGCGGAGCAATATCGCTGTGGTAAGCAAAAACTTCCCCGGGTTTAAGTGTTAGGCTGTACTTAAAAGGATCGTTAACCTTTTTCCAGTCAATATTTCTTGGATCAATTTTTTCTTGAGCTGTGTACCTAAGAACAAGAAGGATATTGTCCTTAAAAACGCCGTTTACAAAAGAATCAGCATATCTTTTTTCAAGAGAAAACTCTCTTTTGGCAAGTTGTTTAGTATCAGGCGTATTAGCAGGAAGAGCAGGTTGAATAAAACCTATAATAGGTAAAAATAATAAAGAAATTAAATTATTCATAATAAAAATATAGGTCGCCAGAGCGACCACATATGCCCTATACTATATCATACTATAGGTCAAAAGTCAAAGGGATTTACATTTGGCTGCAAATTGTCTACTATTTAACTATGCCAGGCAAAAAACGCACAAAAAGAGCCTCAAAATCACGTTTTTCTTCAGATGTCGGACTGCTTCTTTTAGCCTTGGGAGCTGTAATTATCTCCATGTTTATTTTTAATAAGCTCGCCTTTAAGACCGCAGAGTGCGCAAATTCCATAAGTTGCATTGAGGATCTTACTGGTAAATATGAGGAGGGGAAGACAGGTACCTTCATGGGAAGAGTTGTCAGTCCTCCTGTCTATATTGCAGACAGCAGTGCGGGCACGCGCGTATTAGGCACAACTGCCCAGGAAAAGCATATCTTTGTTGACCTTTCTACGCAGACATTAAATGCGTATGAAGGAGATAAGCTTGTATATTCTTTTCCCGTTTCAACCGGAAAATGGGCAGAGACTCCTGTGGGAGACTTTAGAATCTGGGTGAAGCTGCGCTACACACGCATGGAAGGCGGTTCCGGGGATACCTACTATAATCTGCCTAATGTTCCATACACTATGTTTTTCCACAACAGTGAAGTATCTAAAAGTCGAGGGTATGCCTTACACGGAGCATATTGGCATAATAACTTTGGTTATCCCATGAGTCACGGGTGCGTCAATATGAGGCCGGAGGACGCAGGGGTGCTTTTTGCCTGGGCGCAGCCTGCAACCGATGGAAGCACTACCTATGAATCTAAAGACGATCCCGGAACCCTAATCACAATTTACGGCGAACCCCCTAAGGAATAATATCTTGCCGTTGAAGAAAAAACAGATTTGAATTAGAATAGGAGAATATGTTTACCCCGCACCATAAGCGAGGCTTCAATATTTTATAAAATAAATGCTAAAAGAAGAGAAAAATACTGTTAAGAAACAAAGTGCAACAAATGGTGCGGGGTTTAAACCTGTTTCTCCGCAAGTAGATTTTCCCAAACTTGAGCAAAATCTGTTGTCCTACTGGAAAGAAAATAAAATTTTTGAAAAATCTATTGAGTCTCGCTCTAAAGACAAGAAATGGACTTTTTTAGACGGTCCCCCCTTTGTAACAGGAGTTCCTCATTATGGCTCGCTATTATCAAGCATTCCTAAAGATGTTTTTGGCCGCTATTTTACCATGAAAGGATACAAGGTCAGGCGAGTTTGGGGCTGGGACGGGCATGGGCTGCCAATTGAAAATAAAGTTGAGAGCGAGCTTGGGGTAAAGAGTAAAAAGGATATAGAGAGAAAGGTGGGAATACAAAAGTTTATAGAAGCATGCAAAAAGTACGTAGAGCAGGTTCCCAACGAATGGGAATGGTATGTTGATCACATTGGGCGCTGGGTTGATTTTAAAAACGCCTACAGAACTTGGGACATTTCGTACATGGAAAGTGTTATGTGGGTTTTTAAGCAACTTTATGACAAAGGATATATCTACAAAGGACTTAGGGTAACCCTATACTGCCCTCACTGTTCAACTCCTATTTCAAATTTTGAAGTCGCAATGGATTCGGACAATTACAAAGATGTAGAAGATTTTTCAACAATTTATAAATATGCTCTGAAAGACGAAAGGGATACTTATGTTCTTGCATGGTCCACAACTCCCTGGACAAAAATAGTAACGTCTGCACTTGCGGTAAATCCTAAGTTAAGTTATGTAAAAGTTAAGCAAGGAGACCAGCATTATATTCTTGCGCAGTCAACTCTTAAAATACTTGGGGATAAGCCCTATGAAATAGAAAAAGAGTTTGCAGGGAAAGACTTAGTCGGCAAAAAATTCGAGCCACACTACGATTATTATTCAATAAAACCTGGAGAAAAGGCATTTGAAATAATAGGTGGAGATTTTGTAACAGATGAAGAAGGAGTGGGCGTTGTCACTGTAGCAGCATACGGAGAGGAAGATTTGAAAGCAATGAGCAAGCAGAACATTCACATAGAAACTCATTTGGATGAGGAGGGTAATGTTCTGGGTTCGGTTCCAATTTTTGGCGGAATGTACTACCTTAAGGCAAATAAAGCTGTGAATGAGGATTTGGCTTCAAGGAATTTAATTTACAAAGATGAGCAACTTTCTCACAGCATTCCGCTTTGCTGGAGATGCTCAACAAGGCTTTACTATGCACCAATTGATGCATGGTACGTGGATGTTCGAACATTGAAACCCGCAATGAAGAAGACGAATGAAAAAGTTAACTGGTTTCCAAAGCATTTTAAAACCGGAAGGTTTTTGAAAAGCTTTGAGTCTGCACCAGACTGGAATATTTCAAGAAACAGATATTGGGGAAGTCCAGTTCCTGTATGGGAATGTGAATGCGGAGAGAGATTTGTTCCGGGATCTATAGCGGAGCTTGAAGAAGCTTCCGGTAGAAAAATAGAAGACCTGCATAAGCCATTCATAGACGAAGTGAGCGTAAAATGTAAAAAATGCGGTAAGCAGGCAAAAAGAACTTCTGAAGTCTTGGATAGCTGGATAGAGGCAGGGAGCGCATCATTTGCAGAAAGGCATTTTCCTTTTCAAAAGCGCGAGAATCTTGAAGATTTTTTCCCAACAGAGCGGCATCAACCTCATCGCCAGCGAGAACGTGCTGTCGCCCCTGGCGCTCCGGGCCGTCTCCTCCGACTTCGTGGCGCGCTACGCCGAGGGCCACCCGGGCCAGCGCTACTACGAGGGGACGCGCTACATCGACGCCATCGAGGCCCGGCT
>JACPDD010000035.1 GCA_016184205.1 Candidatus Levyibacteriota bacterium
CAACACAGCAAGAAATTGATAAACTCAAACTATCGGTGGAGGAAGATTTATACAGCCTGCTTCTTAAAAATGCTCCTTGGGAAAAGGGAGAAAAATAGATTTCGATTTTAAATTTTCAATTTGCCAATTAATTTATAAATTTAAGAATTAATTAGAAATTAGGAATTTGAAATTAGAAATTGCTACTTTATTGAGATAAAGTAGCGGAAGAGGTTCCTCCAAATATTGTGATATCTGTTGTAGATTTAAGAACCGATGCTTGAACTCCTTCTGCGGCAACTTGAGTCTTTGGCAGGAACTTAATTGTTGTACTTTCTCCTGCTGGCAATAAAGACCTAAAACTAAGGACAGCAACTACACCTTTTCCTTGCTTACCGCTTTGACCTGCAGAGGCTGCCAAAGCATAGGAGATTCTTCCTTGCTTCGTATCTACATTTTTAAGAAGCACTACCGGATTTGTGAAGAAATTACCAGGACTCAGCTCAACATTAGCTAAAGCATCAGGATCATAATATAGTTCAAGTTGCACTGCGTTAACTCTATTGCTGCCGGTTAAAATAGTTGTGTCCATAGAGTAAATTGTTGCGCTTCCCGTAGAAACTGCGGAGGCTGTTGAAATCGTTGGCGTAGAAAAAGAAAGAACTGTTGATGCGATTCCTTTAGTTGGAGCAGCAGGAATAGAAATGCTGGTTTTTTGAGCAACTGGATAGAGAGCGAGAATAATAAGAACAACAGTTACTGCGAATAGCGAAATTATAAGTGCAATAGTTTTTTTAGACATGCTTTTAATTATTTAGTATTGATTAACTATTATTGATTAATTGAAATGCATCTGTCAATGTTTTCTTAGTCGCCTTGCTGCGCGCCAAATTCTCTAAGGAGTAAGTTGTAATCAAACTGGTCAACTTTTCCATCTAGATTTAAGTCTGCCTCAGATGATTTTCCTGCACAATCCACTTTCTGGGCGAGGGATGCATAAATGGAACAGCTCAAAAGTAATTTGTAGTCAAAAATATCTATGTCATTGTCTCCATCTATATCTCCGGCAAAAAGGTTCCCCGATAAAGTTTGGGGAGTTCCCGTGGTAACTCCCAGCTTTTTTATTAAACGTCCCGGAACTTCAATTCTTATGTCATGAGTTCCTGTTACGGAAGAAGGAAGACTTGCTGTTCCTCCATATATCCCCGTAGAAGATTCGTAGGTTAAATTGACAGGAATTTTGCTTGTGATATCAACCTTATTGTCAGAAATATGGACAAACGCCTGCACTGTTGTTTTAACAGGAGATTTGTTTGAAGCGCTGCTGGCTCCCGGATTTACCCTATCTCCTGTTGCACCAATTCCATTGAGCCCAACTCTAAGAGTTAAAGCTGTGCTACCCAAACTCTGAGTTCCTGATGCAACAGAAGGGGAGCAAAATGACTGAGCGATTGGACCTAGATCCCCCGGGGCTTTTAGACAATTTCTGTAATAATCTGTTACTGTTTGTGTGCAAGAAGATGTTCCTACAACAGAACTCCAGTTGCAAGATCCGCTGGCATTGCAGTATTGACTAAACTGTGAACATGCGCCGGATGTTGTAGAGGCAGAAGCGGGTGGTGGTGCAGCTGCTGATACGTTCACTACAACAATATCGGCAGGGGAGTTGGTAGTTGCTCCTCCAGTCGTTTTGCTGCAGGATATAATATATGTTCCATTGGTGCTGACCGTAATAAACTCTTGGCCTTGGGAAGCTTTTTCTCCTGTCCAAGCACCACTTGCAGTACACTTATCAGGAGAATTTACACTGTTCCATGAAAAATAAACTTTTGCTCCTGGCGCAACTGTTATTGGCCCATTTTGCAAATTGCCTATTGTTCCGTCCGGACTTGCTTTTAGATCAACTGTTGTATTGAGTCCTTGCCCGGCAGGCTTGCAACCAGCAGAACCGCCACTAGATACGCAGACCTGATTATTGGTGCAAGTTCCACAGGTTAATTGTAGATTGGAACCACAAACGCAGATTTGACCTTGTGCACTGCAACTTGCAGTTCCCGGAGTATTGCATGTTGATACAGCTGTTGAAGTTGTCGTGGTGCCGCCGGCGGGAGTTGTTCCGCCGCAGTTTGCAATACAATCTCCTACTGGGCCTCTATCAAAGGCAATTCTCATAGCTTCATATTCTGGGGTTCCAACTATTCCAGTTCCGCCGGGAGACTTTTGTACTGCTTCAAGAGCTGCTTTTTGCTGTGCAGTTACCTTGAAAGTCTTTCCGTCTATAGGGTCAGTAAAGGTTTGATTTAGTTGGGTATTGTCAAGCGAGATTATGTTTCTTACATCAATTACATCGGCTTTTTGCTGAAGACTTTGTTGTCTCTGGGCGACTAAAACCGTAAGGGGGATTGACGCAGCGATGACAAGGATGACTAGTAAAGCAGTGGTTCTACTCTGACTCGCAGACGATAAAAACTCCCAAATTCTTCTCATTCGGTCTTAGTACTATAGTAGAGGAATTTCGAAGTTAATGTCAACTATAGTAATTGTCCATTTTCAATTTACCATCTTTCATTGATTTTAAATTTAATAATTGTTACGATTTCATCAATGACCCCAAAGCTTCTTTGGCTCACGTTGATTCAAAATTCAAACCAAATGGAAACAATTATAAATGATTCGAATAAACTTATTGAGGAAGCAAGGGAGTTTATAAGAATTTTTACGTCTTCCATAATTACCTCTGAGAAAAATAAAGGATTGAAGTAATTAAATAAATGGAAAATGTTAGATGATAAATGGTAAATCATTTGTTATAATGTCATAATGATTTTGTCAGACCGAGATATAAAAAACGCTCTTAAAACTGGGCAGATAAAAATATCCCCAAAGCTTGATTTGAAAACCCAACTTGGCTCCTGTTCGATAGATCTTAGGCTAGGCAACGCTTTTAGAATCTTTGAACACAGCAGAAATACATACATTGATCCGTCAAAAAAAGACTACAGCAATGAAATAACCCGTGAAGTAAAAGTTAAAAAAGGCGAGCAGTTTATTATGCAGCCGGGAGATTTTGTTTTAGCTGTAACCTTGGAAAGAATACAAATTAGCCCAAAACTTTTGGGGCGCCTAGAAGGCCGTTCGTCTCTAGGTCGTCTTGGCATAGTTGTTCATTCAACAGCATCAATATTCGATCCTGGTTGGGATGGGCAGGCGGTTTTGGAGCTTGGAAATTTGGGAAGAATTGCAGTAGCGCTATATCCGGGCATGAGAATTTGTGCAATGACTTTTGAGCAGTTGTCCAGCGAGGCAGAAGTTCCATATACAAAGAAGAAGAACGCAAAATACAAATTCCAGACAGACCCGTCAGAGAGTAGAATCGCTGAAGACAGAATCTAGAATAATGAATTATCATGTTGAATTTGATATTGATTTAAAACGCAATCCCTACAAAGGCCGATATATTGCGCTTGAAGGAATTGATGGAAGTGGTAAAACCACACAAGCTGAAAAACTGGCACAGTATTTTGAAAGTAAAGGAAAAAAAGTTGTTTTGACCTCTGAACCAAGAAAAGAAGGGGTAATAGGCGACATAGTCCAGCAAGTTTTAACAGGCAAATTGCGCATGCCGCCTGTTGGGCTCCAATATCTTTTCTCAACAGATAGAGTTTTGCACCATGCACAGATTATAGAACCGGCACTTAAAGAGGGAAAAGTTGTAGTTTCCGACAGATGTTTTTGGTCTGCAGTAGTTTATGGAATTTTAGACAGAGTTGGAGAGTATAGCAAGGAAACTGCCAACTTTCTTTTAATCTCGCAGTCAATTCTTTCCATGTATCACCAGTTTATAGTGCCGGACTATACATTTTTGCTCAAAGTCAGCCTCGATTCAGCCATTTCGAGAATCTCCCAGAAGGATGATGTGAAGGAAATTTATGAAGATAAGGAAAAACTTAGAAAAGTAAATGAAGGCTATGATTGGCTCGCAAGAGAGTTCGCAGACGAAATAAAGGTTGTTGATGGAGAAGGGGAAATCGACGAAGTCACTCGTCGATTAATATCAGAAATAAACAAATAACCCAATAAGTATGGTATTAGGACCGGAAGAATTATTGAAGTTAGTTAAGAAAAAAAAGTTAGTTGAGAATTTGTCGGAGAGGGAATTGACAAATCCTGAAGGCGCTGGGTTTGATTTGCGTCTTGGGGAAGCATATAAAATAACAGGAAAGGCGTTTTTGGGAATTACAGAGCGCCATACTGCAGATATTGTGCCGGTTACAAAATATGTTCGGAATAGGAAATCTAGCATTAAGATAAAGCCCGGAGAGTTTTACCTAGTCAAAACTATCGAGAGTGTAAATATGCCGGACAATTTAACTGCCTCAATCACTCCTCGCTCTACCACTTACCGCTCGGGGTTATTCCTTCGCACAGGGAATGTGCCGCCGGGATATTGCGGCGGACTTATTTTTGGACTCAAAAATGAAGGACCAATAACTGTTGAAATAGAAATGGGAGCAAGATTCGTCCACATACAATTCTCGGAAGTGGCTGGTGGCGGAAATATGTACCGCGGACAATGGCAAGGCGGCCGCGTCACAACCACAAAAAAAGAAAAACAAGTATGAGAATATTAATTCTTGGTAGCATGAAGTTTGTCAACGACATGGGAAAAGTAAGGAAAGAATTAGGCAAACTAGGACACAAAGTCATACTTCCTGTGGGCATTAAGCCTCATCTAAAAAATTCGGATTTTGTTGAAAATTTAGATGGCAATATGGCCTATTGCATAAAAAATGACGTAATGCGCAGGAATTTTAGGTTGGTTGCAAAAAGTGATGCAATTTTGGTGCTTAATTATAAGAGAAATAATATGGATGGATACATAGGAATTTCTGTCCTTCTTGAAATGGGGATTGCGCACTATCTAAAAAAGAAGATTTTTTTAATGCAAAAAACTCCAGATTATAACAAGGTAAGATGGGCACACGAAGTAGCAATAATGGAACCAAAAGTTCTAGACGGAGATTTGGCAAAAATTCAATAATCGCAAAGAAAAACAAGCATCGTCTTCATATTGCATCCGCATAGAAACTTTGGTAAATTGTAACGAGCTAATGGCAGAACGTCACGGAGAATATCAGTATTTGGATTTGCTAAAAGACATCCTTAAACATGGCGAAAGGAAAAAGGTCCATAATGTGAAAGTTGGAACTAAAAATGTTTTTGGCCGCCAAATAAGATTCGATCTTTCAAAAGGATTTCCGCTTTTAACCACAAAA
>JACPDD010000036.1 GCA_016184205.1 Candidatus Levyibacteriota bacterium
AAAAAAGAAGAAATCATAAGGGGTATTTCTACTTTTGTATTCGAAGAGTTTGATACTCATAATATTGTAGATAAGTATGGTAGATATGCTCCTCCACCTGTTGCTGGAAGTTGTCCTAAATCTTCATCTTCAGCAAAAACGCTCATGGAGTTTCATAAAGATAGAGGGTATGAATTTGATCATGAAGGAACTTGTGCGGTGTGTAACTCGGGACCAAAAAAGCTTGGTCCGTGTGAGATTTGTGAAGACTGCGTGATTAAAATGGAGGAAGAAGAGGAATTGATTGCCGCGTGATTGTTAGTAATTTATAAGACTATTGTGATGACACACTTTACCTTTAATGCTATTATGTATATGCCATGGATGATAATAATTCCAACCAGAAAAATCAAACTCTGAATGTTCCAGTAGATCAGGTTGCGCCGTCTGGTTCCGTACAAAAAGAGCAAGAGCCAGTTGTTAGTACATCCGTAAAGCATTCCGAGCCGGAACCTGTTATATCACCCGAGCTTTTGGAGCAGGGAGTAGCAGCTGTAAATCAGCACGTGCCTAATTTGCCTGAGGATGTCAGAAATGCAGGCGTAGTGCACGCTAAAGAAACAAATGTTCCCAATTTAAATTCGGCAACTAATTTGCCATTGACAATTCGGCAAGCTAAAGAGGGCAAAAAGAGTGGAGTAGGAAACTCTCTTGCTTGGCTTTCAGCCTTAGTTCTTAAAGTCTTGGGAAGATAATATGGGATACTCATTAGACAACATGATTCAGCTTTTCATCGCCTTTTTATTAGGCCTATTTTTATCTATAATCCTAGTGTCTTTTAGTGCTTTAGTCGTTTATGCTTTAACTGTCTGGCATAGAAATAAGGACAGAGAGAAGGAATCTTTAGATTCAACATTGCTTCAGGTTTCCCTTCCCCGCGACAATGAAATAAAAATTGATGCCGCAGAGCAACTTTTTTCTTCTCTTGCATCTTTTAGGAAAAGCGGAAGGTTTTCATTTCTCAAACTTCAACCGCATATCTCATTTGAGATAGTTGGCATGCCCCAAGACATAAGATTCTATATATATGTTCCCAACAAGCTTAAAGACTTTGTGGAAAAGCAGATTAACGGAGCATATCCGGACGCCGAGATAAAACCTGTAGAAGAGAAATTGTTTAAAAAAGAAGGCTATGCAGTGGGAAATGAGTATAATATTTTTTCAAAGGAAGGAAAGGTGGCCTTTGCCAGTTTAAAGCTTAAAAACTACGATTTTATGCCAATCAAAGTTTACAAGGATTTGGCTACAGACCCGCTTTCTTCAATAACTTCTGTTCTTGCAAAAATGACAGAAGGGGAAGGAGCAGCAATGCAAATTTTAATAACTCCGGCTGACGGAAAATGGAAAAAAGCAGGCAGAGCTTACATTTCAAAAATCAAAAAAGCAGAGGCAAACCCTGAAACAGCCAAATACTCGGCAGACGCAAAGGAACTTGAGGGGATTGAAAGCAAAATTGGCAAGCCAGGTTTTGAAGCGATTATTAGAATTGTGGTTTCATCAAGTACAAAAGAGGCTGCGCAGGCGCATCTTGGCAATATTGTAGATGCCTTTAATCAATTTTCAGGTGCGAATTCTTTTACAAAAAGAAAATCTCGCTTCAAGGGAATGTTTATGGGAGACTTTATCTATAGATACCTTCCACTAAGAGGCAAAATGTCAGTGCTCTCTAGTGAAGAACTTGCTACGGTTTTCCATTTTCCAAACAAAAGCGTTGAAACTCCGCACATTTTCTGGGTCAGTTCAAAAAGAGCTCCGGCTCCTTCTCAGATTCCTGAACACGGACTTTACCTTGGAAAAAGTACATACAGAGGTCTTTCAAAGCCAGTCTATATTGATTTAGACGATAGAAGACGCCACATGTATATTATTGGAAAAACAGGAACTGGAAAGTCAGAGTTTCTTAAATCCATGATTATGCAGGATATACATAATGGGGAAGGACTTGCCGTTATTGACCCGCATGGAGATTTAATCGATGACATACTGCAGCTTGTTCCTTCAAATCGCGCGGAAGATGTAGTCCTTTTTGACCCTTCAGACACCCAGCGTCCAATGGGTTTTAACATGCTTGAAGCCGCAACAGAGGAACAAAAACATTATGTGGTAACCTCAATTATTGGGCTTATGTATAAGCTTTTTGACCCTAACAAAACCGGAATTATAGGACCGCGTTTTGAGCATGCTATAAGAAACGCTATGTTAACAGTTATGTATGACCCAGGCGCTACTTTTGTTGAAGTTGTGAGAGCCTTAACAGACTCAAACTTTGTCCAGGAGCTTTTGCCAAGAGTCCAAGATCCAATTATTAGGCGATACTGGACAGATCAGATTGCCCAAACCAGCGATTTCCATAAATCAGAAGTCCTAGATTATATTGTTTCTAAGTTTGGCCGTTTTGTCACAAACAAAATGATTAGAAATATTATTGGACAATCCTACAGCTCGTTTAACTTTAGGCAGGTAATGGATGAGGGGAAAATTTTGCTCGTTAATCTTTCAAAGGGAAAAATTGGGGAAGAGAACTCAAACTTCCTAGGACTTATTTTGGTACCAAAGATTTTGATTGCCGCAATGAGCCGCCAGGATGTTCCACAGGAGAAGAGGCGCGACTTTTTTCTCTATGTTGACGAGTTCCAAAACTTTGCAACGCCTGACTTTGCACAAATACTCTCAGAGGCAAGAAAGTACAGGCTCAATTTAATTGTTGCAAACCAATTTGTAGGTCAAATGGAAGAAGAGGTCAAAAACGCTATATTTGGAAACGTAGGCACAGTTGCCGCATTTAGAGTTGGGGTAACGGACGCAAATTATCTTCAACATGAGTTCCAGCCCACATTTACAGAAGCTGACCTTATAAACATTGACAGATTCAATACCTACATGAAAACAATTGTTGCAGGAGAACCAGTGCCGCCGTTTTCAATGGATTTGACACGTGATATGAGCCGCGAAAAAGCCATAGCAAATCCAAGAGTATCAGAGCTAATAAAAGAACTCTCAAGATTAAAATATGGTCGCGATGTAGCGCAAATAGAAGGGGAAATTGGTGAGCGCGCCAGACTCTAACTCGGTATAAAGTATCAAGTATATGGTATAGAGTATAAATCTTGTGGCTAAATACAAAATACTATATACTACGAACTGCTTCGCAGTCAAACGGGGCAGGACGCTCAAAGTTTAGGGCTTGTAGTTCATCGGTTAGAACGCGACTCTTATAAAGTCGATGTAGATGGTTCGACTCCATCCAAGCCCACATTATAGTTCGGATAAAACTGCGGTTTCTTTACCTCTTTCTGGCACAAAATCAAGGTAGCGTTCTGTAGTTGATAGTCGCTTGTGGCCTAAAAGTTTAGAAAGTAAGACCAAAGATACTCCATGGTGCAAATGATATGCAACAAATGTGTGGCGGAGATCATTTATCTTAGCATTTTTAATCTCTGCAATTTTAAAATATCTATCAATTGCAGTCCTAATGTTTCTTATTAGGAAGGGTTTTCCCGATTTTGTAACAAATACCGGTCCTACTTCTATCTTTGGCCTAACTTCAAAATACCTTCTTAAAGCTTCCCTTGCTCGCAAGTTCAAGGGGACGGTTCTTTCCTCATGTTTTTCAACTGCTTGGATGCGTAAGGAATCTTTTTTGACATGTTTCATCTTCAAGCTTGCAAGCTCTCCAATCCTAATTCCGGTCTGAAGTAAGAGTTCAATAATGGCGTACATTCGGCTGTCTTCTTGAGCGGCATCACGCAGTGCTCTATACTCTGTTGGAGTTAAAATTCTAGGCGGTGCCAAATGATATTGTGGGTGAGCCACAAGAATGGAAGGGTCATCCGTAATGTATTCATTGATTTTCAAAAATCTGTAGAATGTACGTGTAGAATTAAGCTTCCTTGAAACAGACTTAGGAGTGTACCCGGCCCCGCCCATCTTAGTTAGGAAGGCTTCGATGTCTTCCTTTTTTACCTCATGAACATGGTGTTTTTGAAGCTCTTGCAAAAATGAAATGAGCTGCTCCACATCCTTGGTGTATGCTACAATGGTAGCGTTTGAGCTTTGGTTACTTTTTAGGTATTTCCCAAACTCAACGTTGGCATCAGAAAGCCTGACAGTTTTCATATAGAATATCCTATAATATCAAGAATGAGGCTATTAGTCAAGAAGCAATAAAAAATGATTTATGAAGAAGATTTTATTTGCGGTTCTAACTTTAAGCTTAATTCTAGTAATAATTGGCCTCAGCCGTTCCATTTATGACCTTTGGAAAAAGCAGGATTTGGTCATTTCATACCAAAAACAGCTTGCAAAGCAGAAAGCCGAGAATCAAGCTCTAAAGCAAAAACTTTCTACTACGAATAATCCCAAATTTCTTGAGGAACAGGTAAGGGACAATCTGTTCATGGTAAAACCCGGTGAGCAGGATGTAATTATTTCCAAAGAACTACTTATAGGAACCAGCTCAGCCAAGCCTATAGAAGAAGAAATCGCAAATTGGAAAAAGTGGTGGCATCTGTTTTTTTAAAATGTTGCGGGGCTAGGAGTTGAACCCAGCCTACAAGATTATGAGCCTCGTGTGCAGCTATACACTACCCCGCGCAACAAATTTTGCGCTTAAAAGTATACCAAAATTATTGAAAACAATCAATTATTCTGGTAAGATTGGCGATGGCAGGGTAGCTCAGTTGGTTAGAGCGGAGGAATCATAACCCTCAGGTCGTGGGTTCGATCCCCACCCCTGCTACGAATGGGACGAAATCTTTTCAAAAAAAGAGTTGCCATCCTTCGATTCTACTCAGGGGCTAAAAGAAAAGTCTTAGCCATTTTTTCCAGTTAGGTAAAGCGACTTCGGAGGCTGAGGTTGTTGATTCAAACGGGGGTAAAATTATCATTGTTTCTCCCGGTTTTCCCAAATTGAGTTTTTCCCTGGCTTCTTTTTCAACAAATTCCGGTGTCTGACTGAATTCTAATTGCTTTTTAAGTTCTTCACCCCGTTGCTCCTGGGCCACTCTTTTTCTTTCAGCCTCTTTAACCATTTCGGTTTTTTGCCACAGACTATAAGTACTTTTGGTTAAACTAGAGATAAGGTAGAGACCGACTAGCAGAATTATTCCAGTTAGAAGGCGATTTTTCATTTTTTAGCACCTTTATCCTGATTGACATTTAACCTTTTATTTGTTATTATAGGATCCACT